>CAZSIY010000192.1:0-3247 GCA_964606825.1 uncultured Oscillospiraceae bacterium
CATAATACACTATTTTTAGTATATCACAAAACGCAAAAATATTGAATGTACAAATTGCACCATAATCTTTTTCTTTTTTGTGCAATTTTAAGGCACAACGCTATGGCAATTTTTCGAAAAATATTATATAATAATATTTGTGACACAAATTACGAACTTAATTAAGAGGTTTATATATGGACAATAAAAAACGTTTTCCTATATTTTCTTTAACCGCAAAATATATAAAAAGAATTTTAAAAGACGACATTTTCGGTCTATCGGCAGAAATGGCATTTTATCTGCTTACGGCAATATTTCCTTTCATAATACTTCTTTTCATAATTGCCACAAACGTAAGCGAACAAATGCAAAATCTTCTTTTCAACCTCATAGAAGCTCTCCCGGCGGAAGCCGAGCAAATAATTATGGATATGCTCTTAAATTTTACGGGAAGTTTAACCATTATTTTAACAGCATCGTTTTTTGCGCTTTGGTGTACGTCGAATGTTATAAACACCGTAAAAAAGGCTTTAAACCGCTTTTACAATGCAAGCGAAACGAGAGCCTTTTGGAAAACAAGACTTATGAGCATGGGTTTTTCGCTTATAATAATAGTTATAATCGTTTTGAGTTTTGCGCTTATAATTTTCGGCGAGGGAACGGGTATTCTTTTGAGATATTTAAATTATTTCAGCTCCATAAACACGCAAAAAGCCTGGAACTTGTCGCGCTATTTGGTAATAATTTGCGTATTTTTGGTGTCGATTTCGGCAATGTTTAAAATTTTACCGAACAGAAAGTTAAAGTTAAGCTCCGTAATAGGCGGTTCCACTCTTACAACGGTGGCCTGGTGTGTAGCTTCTTGGGGATTTTCATTTTACGTAAACAACTTTTCAAGATACCATGTTATCTACGGCTCCCTTGCGGGCGTGGTAATTTTAACAACTTGGATATACATGTCGGGATTTGTGATTTTGGCAGGCGGTGCGCTGAATGCTTTTATCTATAAAGTGAAACAAGCGAAACGACTTGAAAACATTCAATCCGAAAATTCCGCAAATAATAAGTAGATAAATATTGACAAATTCGCATAATTATATTAAAATTAATCTATATAATGGGAGGGATTGCTTTGGATCTTATTTTTAATGATATTCATTCGCATGTAATTCCCTGCATTGACGACGGCTCAAAGAGCCTTGAAGCATCGCTTGAAATGATACAAAAAATGGCGTTGTACGGCACGAAAAAGCTCATACTTACGCCGCACTATTCCCAAAGACGAAAATTCACGCCCGAAAAAGAGAAAATACTCACCGCGGCAAACTCTTTTAGAGAGCACTGCGAAAAACTTAACACGGGCATTGAATTTTACACCGGTTGCGAAATAGAATATTCAAGCGATATACCTCGACTTCTTTCGGAAAACAAGCTTGTAACTCTTGCAAATTCCAATTATGTTCTCGTGGAATTTGCGCCGTATGTTCATTTAAGGGATATAACCGCGGCTCTGCACGCGATTATTCAAACCGGTCATATTCCGGTAATAGCGCACATTGAGCGCTACCCATACATAAAGGGAAATCTTTCGGATGTTGAAAGTTTCAAAAAAATCGGAGCACTTGTACAGGTAAATTTAAATTTTGTCGCAAAACGAGCGCTTTTTACGGATAAATTTTTAAAAGAACTTATCAAAAACCGATTTATAGACTTTGTGGGCAGCGATATTCACTGGGAAGCATTTTCGAAAGAAACGGCTTTTCGCGGGTTTAACACCGTAAAAAAGCACAGTGATGAAAACTATGCCAACGACATATTTTTCAAAAACGCAGAAAAAATACTATTTAATGACAAGGAGATTTTTTGATGGAAAATTCAAACGAAATGTCAACCGAAAACGTTATTAATCTTATGGATATATTTTTTATCCTAAGGAAAAACGTTGCAAAAATGCTTATTGCCGCAATTGTGTTTGCCGCGGTAATGTTCGGATATACCAAAACGCTTGCGCCGGTGTATCAGTCAAATGCAAAAATGGTTTTAAAAGTAATCACCAGCGACACCCTCACCACTTACAGTGACGTTCAAATAGCCGTAGGTCTTGTAAACGACTGCGTGGAAATAATCAAAAGCCGTCAGGTTATGCAAGAAGTTATAGACAACTTGAACTTAAACGCAACTCCTGACGAATTGATAGCCGGTATAAGCCTCTCCGTGCCTGCCGACACGCGCGTTATAAAACTTTCGGTAAACAGCACCGACCCCGAACTTGCAAAAAAAATAGCCGAAGAAATATGTGCCCTTGCCGAAAGCACGGTTGCAAGCAATGTCGGCGTAGACTCCATAAATACTTTTGAAAAGCCGAGCACACCGCTCTCCCCCGTATCTCCGAACGTTGCCAAAAACACGCTTTTGGGAGCTTTTGCGGGAATATTCGTTATTGCGGCATTTGAAGTGCTTAAAAAGATAATAAACAACAAACTCTACACACCCGAAGATATAGAACAAGCATTGGGACTCAGCGTATTTGCGGCTATCCCCTACGTAGACGATGAAGAAATCTCAAAAAGAAACGCAAAGAAGGGGGATAAAGAGTAATGTCCGTAAAAATAGAACTTAAATCTTTAAAAAACAGAAATTTCGCCGAAAGCGAAGCATATAAACGCCTTAGAACAAACATTCAATTCAGCGGAAAAGAGATGAAAGTTATAGCTTTCACCTCATCAATTCCGGGCGACGGAAAAAGCGAAGTAACCATAAGAACCGCATGGTCTCTTGCAGAGCTCGGCAAAAAAGTACTTTATCTCGACGCGGATTTGAGAAATTCTTCTTTCCTTGCAAAGCATGAAATTCATCAAGAGCTGAAAGGTCTCGCCCACTATCTCGTAGGCGAAAACAGCGTTGACGACATAATAGCTCACACCCAGAACCAATTTCTCGACGTTATAGCAATAGGCGCATTTCCGCCCAACCCCAGTGAGCTTTTGTCGCAAGACGGCTACAAACAGCTTTTGAACGAGCTTAAAGAAAGATACGACTATATCATTGTAGATACTGCCCCCGCCGGCGTTGTAATAGACGGCGTAATAGCATCATCTGCCGCAGACGGCGTAATAATAGTATTTGCCGAAGGCGCCGTTACCGATAAAGCCGCAAAACAAACTCTAGACGGCTTAAAGCGCGCAAAGTGCAAAATTATAGGTAGCATATTAAACAAATGCGGTCAAAAGGGCAACAGTGGCTACGGCTACGGATATGGCTACGG
>CAZSIY010000193.1:0-3241 GCA_964606825.1 uncultured Oscillospiraceae bacterium
AGATAACCCCGAAATTAAACCCAACAACCCCAACAATCAATCTGTAGTGCTAAAGTTTACAGAGGGCGTTTTTTCGATTATTTTCCTTGGTGATTTGGGTGTTGAGGGTGGTGAAAAGCTCCTCGAATATGCCGGCGATAAAATAAAATGTACTGCGGTTCAAATGGCGCACCACGGTCAGGCGGGCGTTGATTTGTTGCTGTATGAGAAAATAGGCGCGAAATATGCCTTTTGGCCCACTCCCGATTGGCTTTGGAATAATACGCCCTACCTCGGCGGTGAACCCGGTAAGGGCAATTTCAAAACTCCCGAAACAATTGCCTGCATGGAAAAACTCAACACGATAAACATAACAAGTTTTTCAAAAAATACTGTATTTGACACAAAAACCCAAACTTGGGAATAAATAAAACCGCGGCGGTTATTTACTGCCGCGGTTTTGTGATGCAATCAAAAATCGAGGACTTTCATCCTCGATTTTTGATATTAAAGTTCTGTTTTATGAAGTGCGTCTGGTGTGATTTCGCCTTTGTTAAACGGGCAAATTCTCACTGTAAAGCATGTATCTTCGGCGTTCACCCAATATTTTTCAAGGGTTTCGGGACCACAGCTTCCGCTTCCGAGTCCGCTGACTTTGCAGTCAAGGTTGAGGACTGTTTCGTCGATATATTCAAGCTCGTGAATATGGTTTGCTTTTGTAAGCATTTCGTCGGTATATTTGTGAACGCTCACATTTATCGGCTTGTCGGAGTCGGCAAAAATACCGTTGCCATAAATATCGGTTACAGCCGCCCAGCGAACGTCGGACTTATTGCCGTTTTCCTGCGGACGAACATAGAACTCTTCCTGCTCTTTAACGGTGCCTGAAAATCTTGCGATAACAGCGCTGTCTTTTTTGTCGATGTAATTTTCGTGTGGGCCTTTGCCGTACCATTCAAAGAAATCGTTTCCTTTGGTAAGCATCATTTGAAGTCCTATTTTTGCAAGGCGCGGCAATGAGTCTTTTTCGTTTATTTTGCCCATTTTCACATCGGTTTTAAGCTCAATTTCGCCCGATGCGAATATGTTATAATCATATGTTATGTTAAATGTGGCATAGCGCGCTGGCGGGCCGGCAAGGGTGGAAATTTTAACCAGTGCGCAGTTTTCGTCATACGATACCAGTTTAACATCTTTAACATAATGTTGTAATTTGTCGAGACGGCAAGCGAGCCATTTTGACTCAACGCCGTTACCGAAAGTGAAGTCATTGTCGGTAGGCGCCCACCAAATATTAAGTTTTGGACCTTTTTTCAAAAGCTCTTTTCCGCGGAAGTTAACAGATGAAAGTGTGCCCGAAATTTTATCAAACACGTATTTAACGTCTTCTGTAATTACGGTGATTGAAAGTTTTTCATCAATAGCCTTTATTCCGTTTGCCTTGCGGTTTTTCTCACGCACGATATTTGCGGGGAACATCACCTGGTCGTATGCTACCACATGACCTGCCTTTGCCCAAAGGGTATCTTTTTTAAGTGCAAAAACAAAAACAATCGAATATTCGGCGTTTTCTTCAAGCATGTCTTTATTGTAGGAAACAGAAATATCTCGGCTTTGGTGAGGTTCGGTATTAAAGTCGCAGAGCTTGCCGCTGTCTACACTTACGCCGTCTTTTAAAAGATGCCATTTTCCGCAATATGCCGAAAGGTCTGTCATGTCGTTTGTGTTTGTTATTGTAACAATGCCGTTTTTAATATCTTTGTCTTTCACATTTACAGGCTGTACCACTTTTTTGAATTCCAAAAGACCAGTGTGCGGTTCTCTTGTGGGGGTGCACAATCCGTCACAGCAGAAAATGCCGTCATTCGGGTAGTCGCCGTAGTCACCGCCGTAGAAAAACGTTTCTTTGCCGTCAACGTTTTCTCTGAGACCGTGATCTGCCCATTCCCAAATGCAACCGCCCATGAGTTTGTCGTATTTGTAATACAAATCCCAGTAATCGCCGAGTGAACCGGGGCCATTGCCCATTGCGTGAGCGTATTCGCACTGGAAGAAAGGCTTGTCGTCATCTGTGCGCTCGCCGACTTTTTTGCAAAAATCGACATCGGCATACATTCTTGAAAATACATCTACGTAGTCGTCGGCGTATGCTTCTTCGTTAATGAGAGCACGCTCGTAGTGGATGGGGAGGGTGTAGCCGTTATCTTTTATCCATGCCGCCATATCACGATGATTTTTGCCGTTTCCGGCTTCGTTGCCCAAAGACCACATAATTATCGACGGATGGTTTTTATCGCGCTCTACCATGCGTTTTGCACGGTCAACATACGCGTCTTTCCATGCCTGGTCGTCGGAAATCTTTTCCCAATATCCGACAGATGTAAAACAGTGAGTTTCAAGATCGGCTTCGTCTATTACATAAAGACCGTAAATGTCGCATAAGTCAAGCCAGAACGGGTCGTTGGGATAGTGTGATGTGCGCACAGTGTTTACATTGTGCTGTTTCATGAGGACAATGTCTTTTATCATGTCGTCTCTCGAAACGGCATAGCCTTTATCGGTGTTTGTATCGTGGCGGTTTACGCCTTTTAATTTGACGTTTTTGCCATTTACAAGGAAAACGGAATTTTTGATTTCAACCTTTTTAAATCCGGCGTTGTTTTTGTAAACCTCCGTTACTTCGCCGTTTTTTAAAAGCGATGTTGTAACGGTGTAGATGTTCGGCTCTTCCGCAGACCAAAGTTTTATGTTTTCAACATTTGCGCAAAATTCCGTTTCGGCACTAAGAGGCTTTGTTTCGGAATATATTTCGTTTTTGCCGTCGCAAAGGGTGATTTTTACTTCGGAGTTTTTATCGGCGTTGCATGAGAAAATAGTTGCTTTAAAAATGCCGTTTTTAAAATCTTCTATAGGTTCACATGTGATTTTAACGTCGCAAATGCCGCTCTTTTCTTTCGCAACAAGGTACACGTCTCTGAATATTCCACTGAAGTTAAACATGTCTTGAGTCTCCATGTATGTGGACCAACTGTATTTGTACACTTCGAGAGCAAGTGTGTTTTTGCCGTCTTTTAACATGTCGGTAATGTCAAATTCCGAGGGAAGATGGCTTCCTTGGCTGTATCCGGCATCGGTGCCGTTTACCCAAAGGTTAAACGCGTTGCATACGCCGTCAAAAACAAGAATTACTCTTTTGTCGTTCCATTCTTTGGGAATTGTAAATTCTCTTTTGTAGCAACCGGTGGGATTTTCGTTGGGAACG
>CAZSIY010000194.1:0-3226 GCA_964606825.1 uncultured Oscillospiraceae bacterium
GCGTTGTATACAACAAAATCGGGCTCGAAGTTTTCAAGTTCTTCGGCTGTGGGCTGAATGAACATATTTTTAACAAAGTGAGCCTGCCAAGCAACTTCAACAATGAAACGGATTGCCATGCGCGTGTCGGCATTTGCGCCGCAGAAAGCGTCTACAACAAAGAGTCTCTTGTTTGAAAGCTCTTTAATTGCCAAATCCTTAACGCAATCCCATGCTTCCTGGCTTGCGGGGTGGTTGTCGTTTTTGTATTCATCAGATGTCCACCAAACCGTGTCTTTGGAGTTGGCGTCCATAACGATGAACTTGTCTTTAGGCGAACGACCTGTGTAAACGCCTGTCATAACGTTTACTGCGCCGAGCTCGCTTTCCTGACCTTTTTCAAAGCCTTCCAGGTTGCTCTTTGTCTCTTCGTCAAACAACATTTCATATGACGGGTTATGTACGATTTCCGTCGTACCGGTAATGCCATACTTGCTTAAATCAATTTTTGCCATTTATATTACCTCTTTTCTATATTGTACGTATTTGGTGATTGCAACATTTAAATCAACATTACAATCACCGATAATTATAGCCGATTTTTCAAAAAAAATCAATAGATTTTGTGCAAATTTATTTCAATAATTTACTTGTTGTTAAAAAATAATGTATTTTGCATAACTATTTTGCCCAAAGTGGTTTTTTTAATGTTGAATTTTAAGCGAATATACCGAAAATTGTCGCCGCGAAATTTATAAACGTGCAGATTATAAATCCTATCACAGTGGGTAAAACTGCGGCAAGGAGAGTGTATTTTATACTTCCCGTTTCTTTTTTTATCGTAATAAGCGTTGTGGAGCACGGCCAGTGAAAAAGCGAAAATACTATTGTGCAAAGCGCCGTTACCGCGTTCCAGTTGTTTTGTATGAGAATTTCTCTTATAGACACGGTGCCGTTTAACGAGATTAAACTGCCCGATGCTGTGTATGCCATAATGATTATGGGAATTACAATTTCGTTTGCGGGAAATCCCAATATAAATGAAATCAAAATAATTCCGTCTAATCCCATAAATTTTCCCATGGGGTCAAGAAAATCGGCGAAGATGCAAAGAAGGGAGCTTTGCCCAATGTGCACGTTTGTGAAAATCCACAATATTATTCCCGCCGGTGCGGCAATTGCCGCGGCGCGGCCCAAAACGAAAATCGTGCGGTCAAATACGGAGCGAACGAGCACTTTTCCTATTTGCGGGGCGCGATAGGGCGGAAGTTCCAAAACGAATGACGAGGGTACGCCTTTTAAAACGGTTTTCGACAGTATTTTTGTTACCGAAAATGTTGCTAAAATCCCCAGTATAATTATCGCGGTTAAAAATACGGCGGCAATAAAAGTATTTGCCGCGCTTTTACCCGTTCTCGCAAAAAAAATGGTTATAAGCAAAATCAGCGCCGGAAAACGCCCGTTGCACGGCACGAAACTGTTTGTAAGAATTGCAAGGAGCCTCTCTCTCGGAGAGTCTATAATTCTGCACCCCGTAACGCCCGCGGCATTACAGCCGAACCCCATGCACATTGTAAGCGCTTGTTTGCCGCATGCACAGCATTTTTTAAACGGTTTGTCGAGATTAAAGGCAATTCGCGGCAAGTATCCCAAATCTTCAAGTATGGTAAACAACGGAAAAAATATTGCCATCGGCGGGAGCATTACGGATATTACCCAAGACAAAACGCGATACATTCCGTCGGAAATTAAACCGCAGAGCCAATTGGGAGAATTAAAAAACTCCAAAACCCAAACAAGTTTTTTGTATATCACATCGGACAGCGAAGATAAAAATTCCGATGGGTAGTTTGCTCCGTAAATCGTAAGCCAGAACGTAAACATAAGCAGCAGTGCCATGGCGGGATAGCCAAAGAGTTTACCTATAAATATTCGATCTAATTTTTCGTCCAATGTCAAATGATTTTTTTCGGGATAAAAAACGGCTCCCTTACAAATTTTTTCAGCTGTGTGCACGACCGATGAGGCAATTTCATCTTTTACTGTGTTTTCGTCAAATCCCTTTTCAGCAAGATATGCTTTTGCTTTTAGGACGGCTTCTTTGATTTCGGGATTTTTTAAAAAATCATTTCCGAGATATTCGTTTATCTTGTTATTAAAACTTTTGTCGTTTTCAATCAGTCGAAGTGCAAGCCAGCGCTTGTTGATTTTTTCAATTGAAAGTTTTTGTAATTTTTCGCAAATTATGTCGACTGCGGTTTCTGTTTCTTTTCCGTATGATATTTTTATGAGTTCGCTTGTTTTGTGTTTATCCAGGGCATCGGCAAGGGCGAAAAGCGTCTTTTTGTCTTTTGCACTTGTCGCGATTACCGGCATTTTAAGCCTTCTTGACAAAAGCTCAAGGTTAATTTCAATTTCTTTTCGCTTTGCTTCGTCCATGAGATTTGCGCATAAAATCACATTCGGAGAAATTTCCGCGGCTTGCAAAACGAGATTTAAATTTCTTTCTATGCATGTGGCATCGCATACCACCACAACAATATCGGGATTTTCAAAGCATATAAAATCTCGCGCTACTTCCTCCTCAGCCGAATGTGCCATAAGTGAGTATGTGCCCGGAATGTCTACAAGAACATAGCCGTGATTTTCGCTTTTAAAATATCCCGTAGCGTTTGAGATGGTTTTTCCGGGCCAGTTGCCGGTGTGTTGATTGAGGCCGGTTAGGGCGTTGAAAATCGTACTTTTTCCCACGTTGGGATTACCGGCAAGTGCTACGATTTTATCGCTTTGAGCGTGTTTTTTTATAACGAGCTCGCAATTTGCGGCTCCGCTTCCGGTAGAAGAATTTGTAAGACCCATTTTATACATCGCCCCTTTGCACAATGATTTTTTCGGCATCTTCGCTCCTTATGGCGATTACCGCGCGTTTTACGAGATATGCCGTTGGGTCGCCGCATGGACTTTTCATAAGGCATTTTATCACGGTACCTTTTACAATTCCCATGTCGAGCAGTCGGCGGCGCATACTGCTTGTGTTTTCAAGTTTTACAACTTCGGCTTGTTCGCCGGGATTTATACTATTCAAGCATGTTTTTGTCATATAAAAAAACTCTCCCAAAAATTCTTTTGTTTAATATATGTTTTTTTGAATTTTCTTGTGAAAAAAGTGTTGCATTTTTGCGTATAAGCGTTTATAATAGCAGTATAATATATGATTTATCAGGAGGGAAAAATGAACATAATACCT
>CAZSIY010000195.1:0-3224 GCA_964606825.1 uncultured Oscillospiraceae bacterium
TAACTCCCGGTGGAGGCGACTCTAAGGAAAGTGCAACAGAAAGATATACCGCCGCTTTTGCGGTAAGGGTGAAAAGGCGAGGTAAGAGCTCACCGTTGTCCGGGAGATCGGACAGACGTGTAAACCCCATCCGATGCAACACCGTATATAAAAGATTAAGCTTGCTCGGCGTCTTTTATAGGTGGCTCGAGGCGTGCAGAAATGTACGTCCAAGATAGATAACTGCCGAAGGCTTATGCCAGAACAGAACCCGGCTTACAGATTTACTCTTTTTTTAAAATCACGCGGCAATGAGTTTTTCGCTCATTTTGCCGTTTTTTGTGTATTTGCGATAAATATGGGGCGAATAAAGTTTTTTGTTTGTACATTTTGCCGCTTTACAACTTTAGTGTGATAAAGTATAATAGTATCATAACAAAAAGCAAAAAACGGAGGAAACAAAAATGAAGAAAAAAATTATTGCATTATTGCTTGCCGTTGCAACAGTTTTCGCTTTTGCGGCATGTGGCAAAAACAGCGACGGTAAAAAAGATGCCGCAAATGATGACGGCGCAAAAACAACAAGTTATTCAAACCTTGCGGTTGCCGCAGAGCTCTCTACCGAAGAATACGGCATTGGCTTTAGAAAAGGTTCTGACCTTGTAAATGAAGTAAACGCAATTATCGACGAATTGGTAAGCGACGGTTCGCTTAAAGAACTTGCCGACAAATACAGCCTCGTGCTCGCAGACAACAAAGAAACCGCAGATATCGACGCAACGGTAAAAGATGTTGACTACGTAAAGACAAATGGCAAACTCGTTATAGGAATTACCGATTACGAGCCCATGAACTATCGCGGTGACGACGGCGAGTGGACAGGATTTGACACAGAGTTTGCTCAAAAAGTTTGCGAAAAGCTCGGCATTACCGCAGAATTTGTTGAGATTGACTGGGATAACAAATTTCTCGCTCTTGAGTCTAAAACAATAGATTGCATCTGGAACGGCATGACAATAAGCGACGAAGTGCTCAAAAACACAAGCTGTTCAAAGGCTTATGTTAAAAACGCTCAGGCAGTTGTAATGGCAAAAGATAAAATCGACGAGTACAAAACTCCCGAAGATATGAAAGACCTTTCCTTTGCCGCAGAAGCCGGCTCTGCGGGTGCTGCCGCTGGCGAAGAAAACGGCTTTGAAAACCTCATCGAAGTGGGTGCACAAACAGATGCTCTCTTAGAGGTTGTAAGCGGTTCGAGCGATGCTTGCATTATCGACCTTACCATGGCAAATGCAATGATAGGAACTAAGTAATTTTAAAAAATATTATACGTCAAAATGGGAGTGCCGCATGCGGTGCCCCCTATTTGGCGGTTTAAGGCATTTTTGTTTTTTCGTTATTAAATTGATTATGAGGTATAAATTATGTTTTTGGAAGTATCATTAAAACTTTTGGCGGGATTTTGGGTTACGCTTAAAATTTTCCTGCTCACGCTTGTATTTGCTCTGCCTTTGGGGCTTATTATAAGTTTCGGCTCCAGGTGCCGAGTTAAAATTTTAAGGTGGATTGTAAGAACGTTTATATGGATTATCCGTGGAACGCCGCTCATGCTCCAGCTCATTGTTATATTCTACGGACCGGGGCTTGTGGGCACTTGGGCGCAAAAGATGATTGCTCAGGGAATATATTCGGGAGCCATTATAGAGTGGCTTGCAACGTGGAAGGTGTTCGACCGCTTCTTTGCGCTTCTTTTGGCGTTTGTAATAAACTATTCTTGCTATTTTTCGGAAATATATCGCGGCGGAATAGAGGCAATTCCCAAAGGTCAGTACGAGGCGGGACAGGTTTTGGGAATGACCAAAACCCAGGTGTTCTTCAAAGTTGTGCTTCTCCAAGTAATAAAGCGCATTGTGCCGCCTATGAGCAACGAAATAATAACCCTTGTAAAAGATACATCTCTTGCGAGAATTATTATGGTTTACGAAGTAATTTGGGAAGCGCAGAAGTTTATAAAATCCGAGGGCCTTTTGTGGCCGCTGTTTTACACGGGCGCATATTATCTCGTATTTTGCGGAGCGCTCACCTTGCTGTTCGGTTACATAGAAAAGAAAATGAGTTATTTCAGGAGTTAATGCCATGCCTATATTGGAAGTTGTAAATTTAAAAAAGAAATTCGGGAAAACGGAAGTTCTCAAAGGAATAGATTTTTCGCTTGAAAAAGGAGAGGTGCTCTCTATTATCGGCTCTTCGGGAAGCGGTAAAACAACTCTTTTGAGATGCCTTAATTTCCTTGAATTTGCCCAGGAGGGCGTAATAAAAGTAGACGGTAATGTAATATTTGACGGCGATGACGAAAAGAAACTCACCGATGCCCAAATCAGGCAAAACCGCTTGCATTTCGGCCTTGTGTTTCAGTCTTTTAACCTGTTTCCGCAGTATACGGTGCTTAAAAACGTAACCCTTGCGCCCTCGCTGTTGAAATTTGCCTCGGCGGAAGAAATAGATAAAAAGGCGCTTGAACTTATAGAGCGCGTGGGACTTACCGATAAAAAAGACAGCTATCCCTGCCAGCTTTCGGGTGGCCAACAGCAAAGGGTTGCCATTGCGCGTGCACTTGCGCTAAATCCCGACATTTTATGCTTTGACGAACCCACAAGTGCCCTCGATCCCGAGCTTACCGGCGAGGTGCTCAAAGTTATAAAAGGCCTTAAAAGCTCCGACAGCACAATGATTGTGGTAACTCACGAGATGGAGTTTGCCAAAAACGTTTCCGACAAAGTTATTTTTATGGACGACGGCGTTGTGTGCGAAATGGGCACCCCGAAAGAAATTTTTGAAAATCCCAAGTCCGAGAGAACAAAGGCGTTTTTGAGCAAGTCTTTGGAGAGAATATAGGGCGAATAAAAGCATAATAATAATTGAGAATACAAATAGGAGCGATGCAGTATGAAAGTTATTTTGGTAAACGGAAGTCCGAGAAAAGATGGCTGTACTTTTACCGCTTTGAGCGAAGTGGCTCTTTCGCTTAACAAAGAGGGAATAGAAACGGAAATATTCAATTTGGGAGCCGATGCAATATCGGGTTGCCGCGGTTGCAGAGCTTGTGCGAAAATCGGTAAATGCGTAATCGACGATAAAGTAAACGAATTTACAAAAAAAGCCGCCGAGGCAGACGGTTTTATATTCGGCTCGCCCGTGCATTACGCGGCGGCTTCGGGTTCGCTTACGTCTTTTATGGACAGAGC
>CAZSIY010000196.1:0-3199 GCA_964606825.1 uncultured Oscillospiraceae bacterium
TTTCCGAGCTTTGTGCATACCCGCTTTCCTACCTTTTCGTAGGTTACGACAGCGCCCTTATGAAAATGACATTGCGCGGCTTTTTGATATGCTCGTTTATGTATCTTTTTGCGGGATTTGCAATATTTTCTTCCGCCTTTTTCACAGCGCTGAACGATGGCCTCACCTCGGCTTTAATATCGTTTTTGCGTTCGCTGGTGTTCCAAGTGGCGGCGGTTATGATTTTTCCTATATTTTGGAAAATAGACGGCATATGGTTTTCAATCGTTGCGGCAGAGGCGGTGTCGGTGGCAGTAGGCGCTGTTTTCCTCGTTTGCAAACGAAAAAAATACGGATATTAAGGTGAACACATGGATAGAAAACAAACAATTATTGATTTTTTAAGTGACAATCGTTACCCGCCGGTAAATATCGAAGAAATGATGCTCATGCTCGACATTCCCTTTGATGACCGCGAGGAACTCAGCGAAATTCTCTCCGAACTTGTAAAAAGCGGAAAAATTATTAAAACAAGCAAAAGAAAATATGCCTCTCCCGAAAAACTCGGTTACATTCGCGGCAAATTCAGCGCAAATGAAAGAGGTTTCGGGTTTGTGCTTCAAGAGGGCGGCGACCTTTTCGTGCCCCTGTCGAAAACTCTCGGCGCCGTCGACGGCGATATGGTTCTCGCTTGTGTAGAAGTAAAGGCGGAAGAGGGCAAAAGAAGTGAGGGCAAAATCGTAAAAATCATCTCCCGTGAAAACGATACCGTTGTGGGCACTTTCCGTACAAGCCGTAATTTCGGCTTTGTGGAAACCGACGACAAGCGTTTTAACTACGACGTGTATATTTCCAAGAAAAAGTGTAAAAATGCAAAAGACGGGCAAAAAGTGGTTGCCAAAATCACCAAGTGGTATGAAGACGGTAAAAACCCCGAGGGTGAAATTGCCGAAGTCCTCGGCTATCCTCAAACAAAGGGCGTAGACATTTTGTCCGTAATTAAAAGCCATCATATAGAAACGGAGTTTGGCCAAGGTGTTAAAAATCAGTGCGAAAACATTTGCGAAACCATCTCCGAGGCGGATATCGCTTCGAGAGAGGATTTTAGGCAAATGCCCGTTATTACCATAGACGGTGACGACAGCCGAGATTTTGACGACGCTGTTTGCGTTATGAAAGATAACGGCGGCTTTCAGCTCTATGTCCATATTGCTGATGTTGCCCACTACGTTACCGAGCAAAGCCCCCTCGACCGCGAGGCGAAAAAACGCGGCACAAGCGTGTATTTCCCCGATAGAGTGGTGCCCATGCTCCCGGAAAAGCTCTCAAACGGCATTTGCAGTTTAAATCCCGAGCAAGACAGGCTCACCCTTTCCGTTGTGATGAAAATCAATTCCTCGGGTCACGTTATCGACCACCGCATTACCGAGGGCGTAATTTGCTCGAAAGCGCGCATGACCTATTCGAATGTTATCAAAATTCTGGAAAACGATGTTGCCCTTTGCGAAAAATATGCCGATATAAAGGAAATGCTTTTCGATATGAAAACTCTTGCGGAAATTTTGCGCAGTCGCCGAATGAGCGCGGGTTCCATAGATTTTGATTTCCCCGAAACCAAAGTGGTTTTAGATGAAAACGGAAAGGCGACGGATGCATATAAATGCCGCAGCGAGATTTCGAATAAAATAATAGAGGAGTTTATGCTCATCACAAATCAAACCGTTGCCGAAGAGTTCTTTTGGGCGGATATTCCATTTGTTTATCGTGTTCACGAAAAGCCGTCGGGAGAAAAAATAGCCGCTTTTAACGACTTTTCTAAAAATATGGGGTATCGCCTCGGATTAAACGGTGACCCCCACCCGGGCGAATTTGCCGCGCTTTTAAATGAGGTTCGCGGCACAAAGCGCGAAATGCTTATTTCAAAAATGATGCTCCGCTCGCTTATGAAAGCAAAATACAGCGAGTGTTGCGACGGGCACTTTGGGCTTGCCTTTAAGTTTTATTGCCACTTCACGTCACCTATAAGGCGTTACCCAGACCTCGCAATTCACAGAATTATAAAGGAGTTTTTAAGGTACGGCATATCCGATAGGCGCTATTCGTATTTGAAACGCTTTGTAAAAGAAGCCGCACAGATCTCAAGCGAAGCGGAAATTAAGGCAATGGAAGCCGAGCGCGAAGCGCTTGATATGAAAAAAGCGGAGTATATGCGCTTGCGCGTTGGTGAAAAATTCAGCGCTATTGTGTCGTCCGTTACAAATTTCGGCTTTTTCGCAGAACTTGAAAACGGCATAGAGGGCCTTGTTCGCCTTGCGGATTTAAAAGATGATTATTATGTGTTCGATGAGCGCGACCTTTCCCTTTGCGGCGAAAGAACCCGTAAAACTTATCATATAGGCGATACTGTCGAAATTGTCGTTGCCGCCGCAAACCCTGCAACAAAACAAATTGACTTTTGCTTGGCAGATTAGAAATTTATCAATGAATATAAGGCTCCCTCTTATGGTAAGGGGAGCTGTCACGAAGTGACTGATGGGATAAGAATTATTCTGTCACCCCCCACAACCCACATTAAACAAGGAGTGAAAAAAATGACAAAACCCGGCGAAAACATAAAAATAATTACCCAAAACAAAAAAGCCTACCACGATTATTTCATAGAAGATACTTACGAGTGTGGCATTTCTCTTGCCGGTACCGAAGTAAAGTCCGTGAGGCTCGGGCACGTAAACCTAAAAGATTCTTTCGCCTCGCTTAAAAACGGCGAAGCCGTCCTTATAGGTATGCATATAAGCCCATACGAAAAAGGAAATATATTCAATAAAGACCCCCTTCGCGACAGAAAACTCCTTATGCACAAATACGAAATAAGACGCCTTATAGGAAAAATAAAGGAAGACGGATATTCTCTCGTGCCCCTTAAAGTGTACCTTAAAGGTTCAAAAGTAAAAGTTGAAATCGCCTTGGCAAAGGGTAAAAAGAATTACGATAAACGCAACGCAATTGCCGAAAAAGAGGCAAAAAGAAGAATGGATAGAAAAATTAAAGAATATAATAGTTAAGAGCGCGGCTGTAAAATACCGTGCCTTGTTAAAAAGCCGCATGAAGACATTTCGTGCGGCATTTTGATTGTATAAAGAAAAGCCTTCCTCTTGAGGGGAAGGTGGGTTGCGTAGCAACTCGGATGAGGTGGAAATAGGCGTAAAACAATCCCTCAAAC
>CAZSIY010000197.1:0-3160 GCA_964606825.1 uncultured Oscillospiraceae bacterium
ATATGAGCCTTCAAACTGACCTTTGTCTATGGAGATAATTCCACCTCTTACAATTTCCGCCATATATGCACCTGTGTTTATGGAAACAATGAATATTCCGGCGGGAATAAGCGGCAAAGTTTCGCCTTTATTCATAAAGGCATAACCCCAAAATATTACCATGGACTGCACCATCATAGGTGTGCCGCGAAACACCTCAACATATATGCTTATTACGGCATTTACGAATTTTAGAACAAATCTCACAACGGGATTTTTAGAACGCGGAATAGTGCGCACAATTCCAGTTACAAGACCGATTACAAGTCCGATTATTGTGCCGCTTAAGGCAATTAACATTGTATAACCGATACCTTTTAAGAAAAATTCACGGTAGTGAACTATAATATTTAATACTTCTTGAAAAAACTTTGTCATATTATTTACCTGCCGATATTATTCTTCAGACGGTGCGATTTCAACCATCTTTGCCATGAGTTCTCTTTGAGCATCAGAGTCAAGATCTGCAATGGCTTTATTTATATCTTCCGAAATCTTTGAACCTTTCTTAACGCCAACTGCAATGCTTACGTCATCGGGTTCGACTTCAAATCCGTTTTCGTTGTTTACAAGTCTTACATAGTCGTATGCAGTATCTTGGCAAACAGCCATTGCTGTAGGTTCTTCGGCGATATAGCCTTCGATTGTTCCTGCGCCAAGAGCTATAAACATCGTTGAAAAGTCTGCAAGCTCGGTTACTTTCGCTTCAGTTTGCTCGCTTAGAGCATCAAGGTGAAATGTTCCCGACTGTGCGGCGATTTTCTTACCCTTTAAATCTTTGATTGACTTAACGTCGGAAAGAGCGCCTTTTTTTGTTACCACAACCAAGTTTGAAGTGTAATAATTATCCGAAAAATCAATTTTTTCTCTTCTTTCGGATGTAGGGCTCATACCTGCGATAATCATGTCGAGTTTGCCCGATTGAACGCCCGGAATTAAGCTATCCCACTCGTATGAGTAAATTTCAAGTTCTTTGCCGAGAGATTTTGCGATTTTTTCGGCAACCTGAACGTCATAACCGTTTGTATACATTTTGTCAACGTTTTTAATTGCGACAGCGCCGTTGTCATCATCTGCCTGCGACCAGTTGTAGGGCGCGTAATTGCACTCCATACCCACGCGCAAAACATTGTCATCTTTTGTGTTTTCGTCGGATTTTGAGCCGCAACCGCCAAATCCCACAGTCAAAGCCGCAATCAACAATACCGCCATAATTCTCTTTTTCATTTCTATCTACCACCTTTTTAAAATTCAGTAAACGAAAAGCCGTGAACGCTAATAGTAAAACGTACACGGCTTTAAATACAAATAACCCAATACATTAACTACGGATAGCGCTTCACAAATGTGACAGTCTGCAACATATTCTGTTGCAACCCAACACGCAGCATCGGACAAAAGCTGAGCATTTCGGCGTTATTTCCTTTAATACAGTTCCGATTGTCCGTCGTAAAAACTGCCGTAATCATAAATAACGCACCTCTACCTTAGTTGAAAAAGTTCACCTATTCACTTTTCGTTTATCTCGCGGACATTATCTCACAAAAATCGATAATTGTCAACAAGTTTTTTTAATTTTGTTGTTTTTAAACAAAAGTCATTTATATGCACAAAATGTGTTATTTTATTTTAACAGGTTATACTCGGCATTTGAAAGAAACTCTGAAAGCTTTTCAATCGCTCGGCTTCGGTGACTTATCGAATTTTTTTCGTCATCGGTAAGTTCGGCAAATGTTTTGCTAAGGGGCGGATAGTAAAATATCGGGTCAAAACCGAAACCGTTTTCGCCTTTTTTGATATTCGTTATATATCCGTCGCACGTGCCTTCAAAGCTGTATTCCGTACCGTCGGGCATAATAAGCGCCACCACGGTAACAAAATGTGCGCTTCTTCCCTCATAGGGCACACCGTCAAGATTTTTCAAAAGCTTGTCCATTCCCTGCTCGGGAGTTGTGTTATCGCCGGCATATCGCGCAGAATACACGCCGGGTTCGCCGTTCAAATAATCCACCATAAGGCCGCTGTCATCGGCGATAATTGCCAAATCTGTATATGAACGCAGAGCCCTTGCCTTTAAAAAAGCATTTTCGGAAAAAGTATCACCTGTTTCTTCAACTTCGATATTTATGCCCGCCTCACTTTGGCTCATCACGTTATGAGGAGAAAGAATATTTTTAATCTCTCTCACTTTGCCTTGATTGTTAGTTGCCACTATAATGTCCATAAAATGCACCTCTTTGCTGAGATTAGAATTCGGTCACTTCGTGTCCGCCGTCACCTATTTCCGAAATATAAAATTCGGGGGTTATGCCTGTGCGAGCTTTGTAGTTCTCGCCTACGGTTTTTATAAACTCGTCAACGCTTGAGTCTTCTACGATGCTTACTGTGCAACCGCCAAATCCGCCGCCGGTCATTCTCGAACCTATAACTCCGGGGATTTTTCTTGCTTCTTCAACCATGATATCGAGCTCGTCACCGGTAACCTCATAGTCGTATTGAAGAGAATCGTGCGATGCGTTCATGTACTCGCCGAACTTTTTAATATCGCCGACTTTAAGAGCCTCAACAGATGCTATAACTCTCTCATCTTCATAGATAACGTGTTTAATTCTCTTTCTTATAACATCATCTTCAATAAGGTGTTTATTTGTCTCAAACTCGCTTACGCTGATCTCGCCGAGACAGTTTTTCTCAGGCATTGCCGCGTGAAGAATTTCAAAACCTTTTTCGCACTCGCTTCTTCTTTCATTGTATTTTGAGTCGCCGAGGGCGTGTTTTTTCTTTGTGTTGGAAAGAACAATTTTCTTTCCTTCAAGTTTAAGCGGAGCGTAATCGAAGCTCAAATCATCGCATTTTAAGAATATTGCGTGATCTTTTTTGCCCATTGCCGAGGCAAACTGATCCATTATGCCGCAATTCACACCGCAATATTGGTTTTCCGCTCTCTGGCCCACTTTTGCAAGATATATCATATCGGTATCTTTTTCGATGTTATTTTTCTCGTTTGAGAATTTAACAAAGCAAAGAGCCGTTGAAACTTCAATTGCCGCCGAGGAAGAAAGGCCGCTTCCGTAGGGAACAGTGCCGTCATAGAGCATATCACAACCTACGATATCATAGC
>CAZSIY010000198.1:0-3154 GCA_964606825.1 uncultured Oscillospiraceae bacterium
CCTTATCGCAAAAACCGGCAATATTCCCGAGCGTGATATGTTCAACACGTTCAACATGGGCGTGGGCATGAGCATAGTTGTGGGGAAAGCCGATGCCGACAAAGCTCTTGAAATTTTAAGAGCGAACGGCGAAGACGCCTACATCATGGGTGAAATCGTAAAAAGCGACGAAAGCGTAATATTACAGTAAAGGCGGAGTTTGTATGAAAAAGGCAAAAATTGCCGTGTTGGTTTCGGGCGGCGGCACCAATTTGCAGGCGCTCATAGATGCAGAAAAAAGCGGCATTATAAAAGACGGAAAAATTTGCACCGTAATTTCAAACAATGCAAACGCATACGCCTTGGAGCGTGCGAAAAAAGCCGAAATAGACGCGAAAACCGTTTTAAAAAGTGATTACGAAAACGCCGAAAAGTTTGAAGAAACAATTGTAAACATTCTCGAAGAAAACGAGATTGACCTTATAATTCTTGCGGGATTTATGTGTATCTTGAGCGAAAAATTCACCTCAAGATACAAAAACCGCATTATAAACGTTCACCCCTCGCTTATTCCATCTTTTTGCGGAGCGGGATTTTACGGGCTCCATGTACACGAAGCGGCGCTTGAATACGGCGTAAAAATAACCGGGGCAACCGTGCATTTTGTAAACGAAGTGCCCGACGGCGGAAAAATCATTCTTCAAAAAGCGGTTGAAATAAAAGAGGACGACACACCCGAAACTCTTCAAAAACGCGTTATGCAAGAGGCCGAATGGAAAATTCTTCCCATGGCGGCTCAAATGATTTCGAAAGAGATTATCACAAAAGGAGAAAAAGCATGAACATATATGAAATAAAGCCTCTCGGAGAGCGCATAAAGGGCAACCCCTACGTAGGCAGAGGTATCGCGGCGGGAATGAGCCGAAACGGCAAATACGCCGCAAGTGCCTATTTTATAATGGGCAGAAGCGAAAACAGCCGCAACCGCGTGTTTTCTATAAAAGACGGTGCGGTGTATACCGAGCCTTTTGACGTTTCGAAAGTAGAAGACCCGTCTCTCATAATTTACG
The DNA here is from genome assembly GCA_964606825.1 of uncultured Oscillospiraceae bacterium. Taxonomy (GTDB): domain Bacteria; phylum Bacillota; class Clostridia; order UMGS1810; family UMGS1810; genus CAKSIN01. The sequence goes on from CAZSIY010000198.1 coordinate 1,050, forward strand.
CGGCTATAAGAAAATTCGAAAACAAGCTCATCGTTACAAACGGCGATCAAACCGACACTGTGTACGACGGCGTAAAAATGGGAAAAAGTTTTTCCGAAGCCTTGGAGAGCCGCCATTTTGAACCCGATGCTCCGAACTTAACGCCGAGAATAAGCACAATGCTCACATTTGAAAACGGAGGCTTTTCCTATCAAATGAGTATTTTGAAAAGCATAGACGAAATAGGTTCCGACTGCGCAAGATACACGTTTTCTTACCCGTCAAAAAGCGGAATGGGGCATTTTATCCACACTTATGTAACAGACGGAAATCCTATTCCCACATTCCAGGGTGAACCCGAGAGAATATCGGTAAGTGACGATATCGACGAATTTACAAACGACATTTGGAACAACCTCGATGAAAACAACAAAATATCACTCTACGTTCGCTACACAAATCTTGAAAACGGCGAGTATGAAGAGCGACTTATAAACAAAAACGGAGGACTCATATGAAAGAGTTTGAATTAAAATACGGCTGTAACCCCAACCAAAAGCCGTCTAAAATTTATATGGAAAACGGAAGCGAACTTCCGATAAAAATTCTTTGCGGAAGACCCGGCTACATAAACTTTCTCGACGCGTTCAACGCTTGGCAGTTGGTGTCGGAGATAAAAAAGGCGCTCGGCGTTTGCGCAGCAGCATCTTTTAAGCACGTAAGCCCCACTTCGGCGGCTATAGGCACACCCCTTTCCGACAAACTAAAAAAGGCTTGCTTCGTAGACGACATAAATGACCTCGACTCATCTCCTCTCGCCTGCGCTTACGCAAGAGCAAGAGGAACGGACAGAATGTGTTCTTTCGGCGATTTTGTGGCGCTCTCCGACGTCTGCGACGTTTTAACGGCAAAACTTATAAAAAGAGAAGTATCCGACGGCGTAATTGCCCCCGGATACGAACCCGAAGCGCTTGAAATTTTAAAGGCAAAAAGAGGAGGCAACTACAACGTTATAGAAATAGACCCCTCCTACGTTCCGGAAGTTACCGAGCGCAAACAGGTGTTCGGAATAACTTTTGAGCAGGGAAGAAACAACTTCAAAATAGATGAAACTCTCCTTGAAAACATAGTAAGCGAGAATAATAAGCTTCCCGAAAGCGCAAAACGCGACCTTATAATATCCCTTATAACGCTTAAATACACCCAGTCAAACTCCGTTTGCTACGCATACGACGGCCAGGCAATAGGTGTGGGAGCAGGTCAGCAGTCGCGCATACACTGCACACGCCTTGCGGGAACAAAAGCCGACACTTGGTTTTTGCGTCAGCACGAAAAGGTGCTTTCTCTCCCCTTCCTAGACTCTCTTAAAAGACCCGACCGCGACAACGTAATAGACGGTTACATAAATCGCAACGAAGAGGACGTTTGCGCCGAGGGCAACTGGCAAAAATACTTTAAAAATCGCCCCGAGCCTCTCACCGATGCCGAAATCAGAGAGTATCTTGACGGCATAAGCGGCGTAAGCCTCGGTTCCGATGCGTTTTTCCCGTTCGGCGACAACATAGAGCGCGCAAAGAAGAGCGGTGTTTCATACATTGCGGAACCCGGCGGCTCGATAAGAGACGACTCGGTAATAGACACATGCAACAAATACTCAATGACGCTTGCATTTACCGGCATGCGCCTGTTCCACCACTAAAAGGAGGCTGCATATGAAAATACTTGTTGTAGGAAGCGGCGGCAGAGAGCACGCCATTATCAAAAAAATAAAAGAAAATCCGAAAGTTGACGAAATTTTCGCACTTCCGGGCAACGGCGGCATAGCAATGGATGCAACGTGCGTTCCCATAGGCGCAAAGGAAATCGACAAAATTGCCGATTTTGCAAAGGAAAACGCCATAGATTACGCGGTTGTTGCCCCCGACGACCCGCTTGTTCTCGGAGCGGTGGACGCGCTTGAAAGGATAGGCATTCCCTGCTTCGGCCCGTCAAAAGATGCGGCAATAATTGAGGGAAGCAAGGTTTTTTCAAAAAATCTTATGAAAAAATACAACATTCCCACCGCCGAATACGAAGTGTTTACCGACATGGAAAAAGCACTTGAATACCTTGAAACAGCGCCTATT
>CAZSIY010000199.1:0-3139 GCA_964606825.1 uncultured Oscillospiraceae bacterium
GTGATGTACCTTGCGGAAAGTTTTGCCGCTCCCTCAAGCGCTTCGTCGAGAATTGTAACTTTGTGGTGCTGTTCGTATTTGTCGCGAATACCTTTTAAAATCTCCACCGTTTCTTCAACGCTCGGCTCGCCTACGGTAATCGGCTGAAATCTTCTTTCGAGAGCCGCATCTTTTTCAATGTTTTTGCGGTATTCGTCGAGAGTGGTTGCGCCTATGAGCTGGAGCTCGCCCCTTGCAAGAAGCGGTTTTAAAATGTTTGCGGCGTCCATTGCGCCTTCTGCCGCGCCGGCTCCTACGAGAGTGTGAACCTCGTCTATAAAAAGAATTATGTTTTCGTTCTTTTTAACTTCGTCGAGAGCTTTTTTTATTCTTTCTTCAAATTCGCCGCGGTACTTTGTGCCGGCAATCATCGAAGAGAGGTCCAATGAGAATATGCGCTTGTCTTTAAGGGTTTCGGGAATTTCGCCTTGGGCGATTTTGTAGGCAAGACCCTCGGCAATTGCCGTTTTTCCTACGCCCGGTTCGCCTATGAGGCAAGGATTGTTTTTCGTTCTGCGCGACAAAATCTGAATAACGCGCTCAATTTCCTTGTCTCTTCCTATAATCGGGTCTATTTTTCCCTCGTTTGCGAGCGCGGAAAGGTCGGTTCCGAATTGCTCCAAATTTTTAAGGCTTCCGCCGTGTTTTTTGCCTTGGGGAGTGTCCTCAACGCTGTTGTTTGACATTTTTTGCATCGACTTTACAAGGGCGTTGAAATCTATGTCCATGTCGGATAAAATTCTCACCGCAACGCTCTGTCCCTCACGCAAAATTGCCATTAAAATGTGCTCGGGTTCTATAAGGAGAGAACCGGTCTTTTTAGCTTCGTTAAAACTTATTTCCAAAATTGACTTTGTTCGGGGTGTAATGGGCAGTGAGGTTGAGGTAAATATGCCCTCGGGTTCGGAATATTCGCCCATTTTTTCGGTAACGGTGTCAAAATCCGCGCCCTGCTCAAAAAGCGCCTGAGCCGCCGCACTTTCGCCCTCTTTTAAAATCCCCGCGAGAATGTGCTCGGAGCCTACAAAGTTGTAGCCAAGCTGTGATGCGGTGTCGTTGGCAAAATTTAAAACTTCTTTTGAACTTTGAGAAAATCTCGAATTCATAACTATTCCTCCAATCTTTCTCTTACGATTTTGGCACGTGCCGCGTTTCTTTCAATGCGGTTGCCCTCGTTAGCGAGCTGTGCGTTTGTTGTTTCCATCATAAGTGAGTTTAGGTCTTTTGTTTTAATGTCTTTTACAAGACCAGCCGTTATTCCCACGCGAACTTTGGAAAACAGGCCTATCATCTCGTCTGTGGATAAAAGCCTTGCATTTTTCAGTATTGCGCAAGAGCGCATTATGTCGTCTTCCATGGAAATGCCGTTTTGCCTTAAAAGCGCGTTTCGCATTTCGCGCTCTTTGGCGATTATTTGGTTTGCCACGCCGTTTATTTTTTCTATTATTTCCTTTTCGTCAACCCCCAAGGTCATGGTGTTTGAAACTTGGAAAAAATAACCCGTGGAGCGGGTGCCCTCGCCGTACATTCCTCTAACCGTAATGCCGAGTTTTCCGAGAGTGGCAAACATGTTTTCGGCAACATTGCTTATAGAGAGCGCCGGAAGATGGAGCATGCACGAAGCTCTCATGCCCGTGCCAAGGTTTGTGAGGCAACTTGTGAGGTAGCCGTATTTCGGGTGAATGGCGTAATCTATTTTTTCAGCAAGATATGCGTCAACCTTGCTTATGATGTCGTAGGACTTTTGGCACTCAAGACCCGCAAATATACTTTGAATTCGTATGTGCTCTTCTTCGTTTACCATAATACTTACGTTGCCGTCGTCGCTTATAAAAGCGGCGCAAGGCTTTTTCTGCTTTGCAAGGTCGGGGCTTATATAATGTTTTTCAACCAACTTTTTCTTTTCCGTTTCCGACATTTTGTTTATGTCGAGGCGGGTAAACCCGCAGTTCATGCCGCGTATTGCCTCATCTGTCATGTCGACTACTTTTTTTGCTTCCTCGTTCGACATTTTTCCCGGAAAGGGGATTCCTTTTATGTTTCTTGCAAGGCGAATTCTGGTGCTTAGAGCAATGTCATCTTGAAAGCCGTTTCCTTCGTACCAGTTAGTCATTGTGCTTTTCCTCCTCTTCCAGTTTCTTTATTTTGTCGCGAAGTATTGCAGCATCTTCGTATTTTTCGTCGATAACGGCGCGTTTGAGCTGTTCTTTTAATAAAGAGAGCTCGTTTGTCTTTTTTATCTTTGCGCCGGCCTCACCACCAAGCGAGCCTTTGTGCGTGGTGGAGGGCTGTATCTGCCCAAGTGCGGACTCTATCGCATCTTTAAATTCGTCGTAGCACTTTTCGCAACCGGCAAATCCCGAGCTCATAAACTCTTTGAGCGTTGTTTGGCAAGCGGGGCAGGCGGGCGATGAAGATTTTGTCGGAGCAAAAGACGGCATCGAAATGAAATCGCCGAAAAAGCTCGGAAAATCAAACCAACCCTCGTTTTGGCTTAAATATCCCAGCTCCCTTGCACAATCGGTACAAAGATTAAGCTGAGTTTGCTTGCCGTTGATTATTTGTTTGTAGTGAAAATTCGCTTCTTTTGATTTACAATTTGTACATAACATAAAATCACAACCTTTCATTAAATAAACATAAGGAGTAGATTTTTTAATATATCTGCTCGTACTTTGTTTTTCAGCGCCGCGTCCGAAACGGAGGAAAGCGCGTTGTTCGAACACGCGGCAATCATCATTTTTGCGGAATTTGAGTCGATTATGCGGTTTATATAAAGAGTGTTTGCAATTGCTTCCGCGGTTGCAACGTCTACGCTTTTGCCCATGCTTGAAAGTATGTGCTCCGCAAGGCTTCCGCTTCCGAGCTGAACTTTTGATATTTTTATGTGCCCCCCGCCGCCACGTCGGCTTTCCACAATGTATCCGCGCTCTGTTGTAAAACGCGTTTGTATAACGTAGTTGATTTGCGAGGGTACGCAGTTAAAATACGACGCAAGCTCATTTCGCTTAAGTTCCACAGTGTTTTCGGCTCCCAAAAGCTCGCAGATGAAATTTTCAATGTTGTCGCTTATCTTCAATTTGTATCATCTCCCGTATTC
>CAZSIY010000200.1:0-3062 GCA_964606825.1 uncultured Oscillospiraceae bacterium
ATCATGCAGGACGCATGCCGCGAACTTGCCGAATTTGCTGATAGTCTCGATGCGCATTTTGCAATAGAAACAGGCCCCGAAACGGCAGATGTTTTAAAGCCTTTCTTAGACTCACTCGACTCAAAGGGAGTTGCGGTGAATTTAGACCCGGCAAACCTTGTTATGGTAACAGGCGACGATCCGGTAAAGGCCGTGTATACGCTAAAAGATTATATCGTGCACACACACGCAAAAGACGGAGTTAAATTAAAAGAGTCAAATCCTGAATATATATATAAAGTGGTTCACCCCATTCCCGAAGAGTATTCGCAGGGCGGATATTATAAGGAAGTACCTTTGGGAACCGGAAGCGTTCCTTTTAAAGAGTACTTGGAAGCGCTTAACGACATAGGTTACAAAGGATTTTTGACAATTGAACGCGAATGCGGAGAAAATCCTGCGGCAGATATAGAAACAGCCGCTCGTTATTTGAGAAGTTTTATGGACTAAGGAGACGAAAATATGCTTAAAGTAGGTTTAATAGGTTGCGGCGGTATGGGAAGTTGCCATGCCGGCGGATATGATGATATGAGCGACAAGGTTCAAGTTGTCGCAATTGCAGACGTTGTGCTCGAAAAGCGTGCGGCGATGAAAGAGAGATTTAATTGCGAAACATATGAAACGGGCATGGAGCTTATAGAAAAAGCGGACGTGGATTTTGTGGACATTTGCCTGCCCACATATATGCATGCCGAGCATGCTGTTGCGGCAATGAAGCACGGCCTTGACGTGTTTGTGGAAAAGCCTGTTTGCTTAACTTCCGAAGAGGCGGAGCTCCTTGAAAAAACCCAAAAGGAAACCGGAAGAAAGGTTCAGGTAGGTCACGTTGTAAGATTTATGAACGAATATGTATGGCTTAAAAACGCCATTGATAGCGGCAAATATGGAAAACTCTTGTCGGCTGACTTTTCAAGGCTCAGCGTAATACCGCTTTGGGGCTGGAACAACTGGTTCTCTGATCCCGAAAAGTGCGGAAGCGTTGCTCTTGATTTGCATATTCATGATGTTGACTTTATAAGATATATTTGCGGTGATGACATAAAGAAACTCAGTGCCGTTCACACAAGAGATGAAAACGGAATGATAAACCACATAAAGGCAATCTATCAGTATGAAGATAAGATGATAAGTGCCGAGGGTTCTTGGGATTGCAGAGAGGGAATGTCTTTCCGTGCGTCTTACACCGCATTCTTTGAAAAGGCAACCGTATTTTTCAACAGACTCGAAGACGGACTTATTGTTTGCACCGATGAAGGAAGAGATAAAATCAGCGCAGATGAAGAGATTTCAAGAGATATCGGCATAAATGTGAAAGCCGGCAGTGCATATACCGACGAGCTCAGATATTTTGTTGACGAAATAATTTTAGGAAACGGAAAAGAAATTGCTCCGCTTTCCGAAGCTGTAAAATCGGTAAATTTGGTTCTTGACGAAATAGAACTTTGTAAATAATATTTTTTGACCGAGACGGACATGTTCCGGCTCGGTTTTTTCACATAAAATTTTTAAGGCGCATATATTGTAAATAAAATCTGTTGTAAAATTGTATCAAATTTGCGTAACCGAGAAGAGGAGTGTGCCAAATGAAAAAAACAGTTTTTATGGGTGCCGGAGTGGCTCTTGTTACGCCTATGAATGAAAAAGGCGTTGATTTTGAGGCGCTTGGCAATCTCATTGATTTTCAAATTGAAAACGGAACCGATGCGCTTTTTGTGTGTTGCACTACGGGCGAAGCGCCCACTCTTGAAGACGGAGAGCATCTTGATATTATTGAATACGCCGTAGAGCGCGCGGCAAAGCGAGTGCCCATTATAGCGGGAACCGGAAGCAACAACACCGCTCATGCCGAAATGATGAGCAAAGAAGCCTTTAAACGCGGCGCGGACGGCCTTTTGTGGGTAACGCCGTATTACAACAAAACATCGCAAAGAGGCCTAGTAAAACATTATGAAACGCTTGCGGCATCTGTGGATTTGCCGGCGTTGCTCTATAACGTTCCTTCGCGCACCGGAGTGGATTTAAGCCTTGAAACCGTTTTGAAACTTGTCGAAATTGAAAATATCGTGGGAATAAAAGAGGCGAGCGGCAACGTGGCAAGAGGCGCGCAAATTGTTGCTGAAGCAGGCGATAAAATAGATGTGTATTCCGGTAATGATGACATTATAGTACCTATGATGAGCGTGGGCGCAAAGGGTGTGGTGTCTGTTATATCAAACATCATGCCGAAAGAAATTCACGAAATGTGTTCGCTTTGCCTTGAAAACAAATTTTTGCAAGCGGGAAAAATACAGCTTAAGTTGGAAAGGCTCATAAGCGCGCTCTTTTGCGAAGCAAATCCCATGCCCGTTAAAACGGCATTAAATATCATGGGGCTAAATGCGGGAATTTTGCGGCTTCCGCTGTGCGAAATGTCAGACGGAAACCGTGAGTTTTTAAAAAGAGAAATGCGCGCTCAGGGGTTAAGTTTTTAAAAATTTACTGTGTGCACGCGCATAACGTTTGTGTTGCCGCTTTCGAGCGGAGTGGAGTTGCCCGTTACGGCCGCGATATCTCCGTTGTTTAAAAGATGAGAGCTTTTTGCTTGAGAAACCGCACTTAAAAAAACGTCTTCATTTTCGCTGAATTTTGCAACAAGAGGCATTACGCCCCATGAAAGAGCAAGTTGATGATATACTTTTTCGTGAGGCGTTATGCCGATAATTTTGCAATAAGGTCTAAATCCCGAAACAGAATATGCGGTGTGCCCCGAGCGGGTCAACGCTATAATCGCAGAGGCGTTAAGGTCTGTTGCGGTAGTGAGCGTTGCATGGCTTACGGCATCTGTTACCGATGAACGGTTAAAAACGGCTTCGGAAAAACGACTTTTATAGTTTATGGCTTTTTCAGTGGTTTCGGCAATTTTCGCCATTGTTGCCACGCTTTGCGACGGATATTTTCCTGCGGCGGTTTCGCCCGATAACATAATGGCGCTTGTGCCGTCGTAAATGGCGTTTGCAATGTCGGTAACTTCGGCTCTTGTGGGG
>CAZSIY010000201.1:0-3059 GCA_964606825.1 uncultured Oscillospiraceae bacterium
TGTCCGCAAGGTACAAAGCCATAATAAGTTTGCCGTTTATGCCGTTTACGTCCTCTTCGGGAAACAAAACGGCAAATATGCCCGCCAAAATAAGTATGCTGAAAAACCATATTTTCTCATAAAGTGTAAAATAATTCCACAAATCGCGTACTCTTTTTTTCATATTTTATTTACCCCTTTCAGCAATCTCTTTAAGAGTGCCTGTGTAATTTTCATATTCTTTTTTCAGTGTTTCGTAACCGGAAATATATCCTGGATATTTTCCGTTTTTTTCAATCACATAAAGGTAGCATTTTGTGTAACTGCGATAAGCATCGGTCGCAAGAGCTTTTTCGCTTTTGCCTACGCTTAAATCCGACATTTTTCTCGACAAATATTCAAGGTTGTCGCGATTTTTCCGAGCTTTTTCAATGTCTTCTTTGTTGCTTTTTTCAATGCTGTTTATTTTATCCGACTGAACAAGCCACTCACCGCCGTATGCCGTGGAATATTTTTTTGAAAGGTCGTCCATTATTTCCACACATTCATCGGACAAAGTGACATATTGCTCGGCAAGCGATGCATAGGTGTTTTTCTGGCTCATCTTATACGCTGCAAACGATACGGATGCCACCGCAACAACAGCAATAAAAGACACAAGAAAAGTTATTTTTGCCTTTTTGTCAAATTCCGCCATACGTTCGAAAAACGATTTCGCCTTTATTTCATGAGACTCCTCTCTTTCGCGAAGCGCCTTTTCTATGTCGCAACCGCAACGTGGGCACTTTTTATCACCCTTTTCAAGGCGCACAAAGCACTCCGGGCACCTTTGCGCGTTTAAACTTAAAGTTACTCCGCAAACAGAGCAGGTTTCTTTGTTATCGGCCGTTATTGAATTACAATTGGGGCATCTCAAATTTTTTCCTCCTCACTGAATAATCGTTCCGCCTCCCACTACGATATCGCCGTCATAAATCACCGCCGCTTGACCTTTTGCTATTGCGCGCTGAGGTTCGTCGAAAACCACTTTCACCCTACCGTCGGCAAGCGTCTCGATTTCCGCCGGTTGCTCCGTTTGGCTGTAACGTATCTTCACCTTTGCACGAAATTTCGCGGGGGGATCTTCAAACATTATCCAATTAAAGTCGTCCGCTGTAAATTCTCTTGAAAAAAGCTCTTTATCCGTACAGAGAACAACTTCGTTTGTATCAATCCTTTTTTCGCAAACGTACATAGACTCGGGAAGCGCCAATCCGAGGCCGCGCCTCTGCCCTATCGTATAGCGAATTATTCCCTTGTGTTTTCCCAAAATTTTGCCGTCTTTGGTAACAAAATTTCCCTCGGGGTATTTTTTACCCGTATTTAGCTCTATAACCCTTGCGTAGTCGCCGTCGGGCACAAAGCAAATATCTTGACTGTCGTGCTTTTTGGCGTTTACAAACCCATTTTCAAGGGCAACCGAGCGAGCCTTGTCTTTATTTTCAATCTCGCCCAAGGGAAAGCGCGTATGCGCCAATTGCTCGCTTGTTAAAGAATAGAGCACGTAGCTTTGGTCTTTTTTTAAATCCGCGGCTTTTTTCAGCAAAAATCTGCCGTTTCTCTCCTCAATACGTGCGTAATGACCCGTAACTATGCAATCGCATTCAAGCTCTTTTGCCCTTTTATAGAGCCTGTCAAACTTTAAAAACCTGTTGCAGTCGACGCACGGATTTGGCGTTGCACCGCACTCATAGGCGCAAATAAAGCGATCTATTACCTTTTCTTTAAAATCCGATTTGAAATTAAAAACATAAAACGGTATGCCGAGCTTTGCGCAAACGGCTCTTGCATCGGCAACGTCGTCTGCGGAGCAACAGGTTTTAGTATCTGCAATTCCCGCATCTTCGTTGTCGTAGAGTTTCATTGTAACTCCTATGCAGTCGTAGCCCGCCTCTTTGGTAAGCAACGCCGCAACAGACGAGTCCACACCGCCGCTCATGGCTACAAGCGCTTTGGGTTTTTGTTCCATGCGCCGCACCTCTTTTCTCTAATTTTGTTTTCTCACTATCTTGTATTCATCGTACATGCTGAAATACATGCACTGCGCGTAAGGCTGAGTCATAAATTTAACCATGTCATCTTCATCTAAATTTATGGCACAGCTGTCTTCATCGGCGTCGTAATAAGCACACATTTCACACTGAGTAACTCCTTTTTCACTCATTTTACTCACCCTTTGCAAAATATTTTCCGCTTATATTTATTCCTTCGGTTCCATCATCAGAAATTTCTATTTCGTAATTGGATTTTACCAAAGCGATTTTAACGGTTCTCATAAAATCAGTAAATACCGCCTCTTTTTCGTTGTTATAAGACAAATTACACCTGATATTTACAACGCCCTCATCTACCGCTGGGTCTTTGTAAGTTACAAGAACAATGTTTTCTCTTACGGAATACACGCTTATCTCCAAACCGCTTTGCTCTTGAACGTACTCGCCGTTCCACTTTTTATCTCCGAAAGACAACTCGGGCATATCTTCCAAAACCTCATATTTTCCGCTCCAGTTTTCGTTGCGCTTGGTTTCTTCATTTGTCCACATATCATCTACTCTGATTGACGAATTCGGCGATTTTAAGCTGAATTTCAAGCATCTGTCGCCCGCGTTTAAAACGGCGTATTTTCCGCTGGTGCTTTTAAAAGGAGCGGTAAACTCATCGGAACTTCTCACCGACTCAAACTGCATGGAAACACCGTTTTCGTCTTGCGAAGTAACCGTGAGCACTTTAAATTCGGCCGTTTCTTCGTTTATCATATAATATACTCCCTTCCAGGGCTCTTGAATTTCTTCCGTCGGCTGTTTATCATCCGAGCAGGCGGCGCACGTAAAAGCAAGCACGAGCGCGGATAATACGGCAATTAATTTTTTTTGCATAATCGTTCCTCCCTACCGGGATATTATACATTTTTTCAAGGATTTTGTCAATCAATTTAAACCACAAATATTGTTTCTCAACCGGAGAAAAAATCACCCTATTGCCGAAAATATTATTTTGGTTTACATAACATTTTATCTTTGCGAGATTAAACTCAAAAATAT
>CAZSIY010000202.1:0-3031 GCA_964606825.1 uncultured Oscillospiraceae bacterium
GGGCGTTTCAATATATGCATACCATTTTTTGCCCTTGGGAGTATCGTTTTCGCCGACTATTTTTCCCGATTTTAATGTGCCGTCGTTGTTGAGAATAATGTCGTAGCACGCCAAAAGATAGTTTCTGCCGGTTTCTATGGCTTCATCTTTTGGAAAATGCTCGATTTTTTCAAGAGTAAATGTCAGGATTTTTTGACGGTATTTGGGATATTGTGTAACATATCCTCCCGCAGCGCCCGAGGCGAACCTGTCTTCGTCGTAAAGCCAAGCGAGCATTTCTTCCTTATCGGCTTTTTTTACACACGATTTTATAAGGTTCATAAAATCTTCACTCAAATATTTTGTGTTGAGTCCGCTTCTTGCGTGCATGTGAAATCCGCCGAAACCCATTTTTTTAAGCTGTTCAATCTGCCAAAGGAGCTCGTCTTCTTTTAAGTCGCAGTTCCATGCCCAAAACGGCGTTCCGCGGTATTCTGCCGTTGGATTTTTAAAAAGCTCGTCGCTGAGCGCGGGAACAAGGTTTTTCTTATATAGCATAGTGCACCTCCGAATGTTTTGTTTGACATTAGTATACAGCTATGTTACAATATGTTCAACAGGATAAAAAAACTTTTTTGCATGACAAATTTAAGGTGATTAAATGAGCTACGAAATAGAAAAAAATTACATAAACATTCATATTTGCAATTCCGACCTTTCGGGCATGCACAACCATGATTTTTTGGAGCTTGCCTATGTTTTAAAGGGCAAAGCCTTGCATAAATTCGGCGACAGTGAAGAGCAAATCATATCTTCGGGAGATTTTTTTATTATCGATTATAACACTTTTCACGGTTATAAAAGCGTGGGAAATGAAAAGTTTGAGGTTATAAACTGCCTTTTTGTTCCTCGCCTCATAGATACCGCCCTTGCCTATTGCCGCGAGTTTCAAACCCTTTTGCGTCATTACCTTATACAAATCGGAAATAAATATTCCGCGGGCATTGCCGACCGCGTTTTTCACGACGAAAACGGCGAAATTTTAGAAAATTTAACAAAAATGCTTTCGGAATTTAATGAAAAAAACGTGGGTTGGCTTGAAATGATGCGCTCCAAAATGATTGAAATATTAATAATCACCGCGCGCCGGTTAACCGTGGCGCAAGTAGGTGACACGGTGTCTGAAATAATTTTGAAAATGCAAAAAAATTACAGTAAGAATTTAACGCTTGCCGATTTGGCCGAAAAATTCGGTTATAGCGTGCCTTATTTAAGTAAGCTTTTTAAAGAAAAAACGGGCATGACTTTCAGACGTAATTTAAGAAAAATCCGCATAGACGAGGCTTGCCGACTGCTTTGTAACACAAACGACAAAATATGGGTGGTTTCAAATACCGTGGGTTATACCGATGTGGACTTTTTTTGTCGCATTTTCAAAGAGGATACGGGCGTGACTCCAAGCGAATTTCGGGAAAAGTTTTCTTGATTGCATATGCAAATTTTTGAGTGAGACTCAAAATTTTTGATGAATTTATAAAAATGTATTGACAATGGTGTAATTGTGTGCTAAAATCACCGTATCAAGTAAATGTAAACGTTTACAAAAAAGCGGAGGTTTAAAAATGAAAAACTCAAATCTTGACAAATTCAAAGACTTAACACAAGAAGAAACCAAGGTAGACAGAAGCCGCAAACTCAAAGTTGCGATTGTAGGAACCGGCTGGATTGCAGAGGATCACATTACAAATTATCTTAAAATGGAAGATGTTGAAATTGTTGCCGCATGCGACATTGTTCCCGACAAAGCGGCAAAATTTCTTGAAAAATTCGGAGTAGAGGGCGCAAGAACATACCTTTCCGACAAGGAGATGTATGAAAAGGAAGAGCTCGATGCCGTAAGTGTTTGCACATACAACAAAACTCACGCCGAGTGCGCAATAAACGCTTTAAATTCCGGTGTAAACGTTCTTTTGGAAAAACCCATGTGTGTAACAACCGAAGAGGCTGTTGAAATTATGCGCGCCGAAAGAGAAAGCGGAAAAATTATTTCAATAGGTTTCCAACCCAGATTTGACGAAGATATGAAACTTGTTAAAAAGGTTGTGCAGTCCGGCGAGCTCGGAAAAATTTACTACATTCAAACAGGCGGCGGAAGAAGACGGGGCATACCGTTCCCCTATGGCACAACATTTATCGACAAAAATACCGGTGTAATAGGAGCTATGGGCGATATCGGTTGCTATTCGCTCGACATGGTATTAAATGCAGTGGGATATCCCAAGCCACTCACGGTTACAGGCTACACTTCGGACTTTTTCGGTAAAAACCCCAATTATTCGGGTTACATAAAATCCGGTCATCAAGATTATGCCGATGTTTTCGGCGTTGACGATTTTGCCGCAGCTTTTGTAAGACTTGACGGCGGAATTATTTTGGACTTCAGAATTTCCTGGGCAATGCATATGAACACTCCCGGAGATACGCTTATCCTCGGTACAAAGGGCGGCTTGCGTATTCCTTCCACAGAGTGTTGGAACGGAACAATCGGCGGCGACCTTACAATATATCACGACGTTGCAGGTGAAGCTGTTGAAACCGTTATTCCCAGGAGCGGAAAGACAACCGATTGCTTTGAACTTAAAATTCGATCGTTCCTTGACGCTATCCACGCAAACGGCGAGGCTCCCATTTCCACAAAGGAAATTATCTACAACCAGGCAATAATTGACCACATTGTAAAATCGGCAAAACTCGGTAAAGAAATACCGGTTGAAATTCCCGAAGTTTAATTGATATTATTATTGAAAAGAGGTAAAAATTATGGGAAGATTTAAACTCGGTCTCCAGCTCTACACTGTTGCTGACAAAATGAAAGAAGATATGGAAGCTACGCTCAAAGCGGTTTCCGAAATGGGTTACGAGTGCGTGGAATTTGCGGGATATTTCGGCAAAACAGCACAAGAGGTGAGAGCTCTTTGCGATAAATACAACCTTGAAATCATCTCGGTCCACCAGTCGCTTGACGACATTGTAAATAACCCTATGGAAACTC
>CAZSIY010000203.1:0-3019 GCA_964606825.1 uncultured Oscillospiraceae bacterium
CTTATCCCCTCAGTCAGCTAACGCTGACAGCTCCCCTTACCATAATGGGAGCCTTGCGAAAGGGACAGTACATGCTTCATTGGTGAGGAAATAAGAATTTTCCATTTCCACCTCATCCGAGTTGCTACGCAACCCACCTTCCCCTCAAGGGGTAAGGCTTCGCTTTGCCTCATTTGAGGTAAATAAAAAGCGGCAGGAAAACAATCCCTCAGTCGCCTCACGGCGCCGTCGGCACAATCCTCATGTGTTACAAAGTGTTTGCGAAGTATTCGCATATCTCATCTTCCTTTACATCATACATCATACCACACTCTCATAGTGGCTTTCAATGGTCAATTTCTTCGTTATTTTTCACAAATGTCGCAATCTTTTCAAGCGCCTTGTTGTGCATGCGATACACCCACCTTAGGTCACACCTAAGGTTTTCGGAAATTTCTTCCCAAGTCTTGCAATTTATGTAGCGCGCGGTAAGTATCGATTTGTAGGTGCCGTCATCAAGCGCCTCAATCGCCTCCAAAACCCTGTTTTTATAGCGCAAAAGTTGCTCTATTGCGCGCTCTATGCGCCTCGAATAGTCGATATATGCAACCATGTTTTTTTCAAAAATATTTTCCTTTGTGCCGCCCACCTTTTCGCGGTCGGTGCACGATGAGGCAAGGGTTAAAAGCTCGTATGCCCGCTGTTTTGCATCGCGAAGCTCCACAAGCTCGTCCTCTAATTTTCTTGCGTCGGTAAGCCAATTTTTAATCTCCTGCATTTTTGCCAACCCCCGTTTCTTTCACCTGCCGTGCCATGCGCTCGCGAATTATGGCAACGTCAAAATCGCTCACGCTGTCGTCGTAGTCTTGAAAACTGTTTTTCTTTGCCTTAGCCGCGCGCGTAGGCGCCTTTGGAGAGCTCTTATTTTTTAAAATGCCCTCTATGTACCTTATGGTGCGAACGTTCGCCTTTACGGCAATGCCAATAGCCTCGATGAGAGCCTCTTTGCCGTAGGCGACTTCAAGATTTTGCAAAAACTCTTTTTCAGTGTCGCCGAGATTTCCTATCGATTTTTCGTAAGCGCTTTTTGCTTCAAACGAGATTTCGTCGCTACTACAACAACTACTAATATCTTTTTCCTTTTTTTCTTTATTATCTTTATTTTCTTTATTTAGTTGTTGCGATTTCGATGTCATTTCAATGCTGTTTGAGTGCGTTTTCAATGCGTTTTCAGTGTCATTTGAGTGCGTTTTTAAATTTTCAAAATTCTGGTAATCCCTGTAATTTACTATCTTTACGAGGGTAAATTTTCGTGCTTTTTTTATGAAAATTGCTCCCGAGGTTTCGAGCTTTTTAAGTGCCAAACGAATTTTCGCTTTTGAAAGCCCCAACTGCTCCGCCAACCCCTCTTGACTCACCACCACCTCGCCCACATCGATTTCGGTGCCCTGCCATTTCTTTTTCTTCCAGTTCGCCAAGAGCAAAAGATGAATAAAAAGCCTGAAAACGTTAGGCTCCGTGTACCATTGCCAGTCGAGAATTTTTCGGTGCAACGCAATATATCCTTTTTCCATTTTCACATCTCCGTTTCTTTTATCCCGTAGTGTTCCAGCGCACAGTCAACCGAGCAAAACAGGTTGCCCTCGTCGTCTTTGAAAATGGCGTATCCCGCCTCAAGCTCGTCCGCGCAAAAGGCGCATATGCCCAAAATTTTCGCCTCCGCGTTCGGGCACCTCGGGTGACATGTGCCGTATCCGCAAATTTCACACATGGTGTTTCCTCCTTTGTGTCAAATATCTTTTGGAATTGCATTGTATCTTTTTAAGATACACCGTGTATCTTTTTCAGATACATAGTAGCACACAAAGCATGCCGTGTCAACAATTTTTGTATCTTATTTTTCGACACAAAGCGCCTTTCGTTGACAGCATATGAAAATTAAGATACAATATCGACACGGAGTGACACAAATGAAACCAGGACAATACATAAAAAAATTGAGAACAGACAGAGGTCTCACTCAAGAAGAGCTCGGAAAAATAGCGGGCGTAAAAAGAGCCGCAGTCCAAAAATGGGAGAGCGGCACGGTAAATAATTTTAAAAAAAGCACAATTCAAAAACTTTCAGATTACTTTAATGTTGCCCCCTCGGCGTTTATTGAGGGCGCCACAGCAAGAGAATTAAGCGTTCCGGATACCGATGAGTATGCGGAATTTCCTGTTTTAGGGGAAAAAGAAAAAACCACAATCACCATTCCCCGCGCCTATTTGAAAGGGCGCAAAAAGAGTGACTTTTTTGTAATCGGCGTTTGCGGCGACAGCATGTACCCCGAATATCACGCGGGTGACAAAGTGCTTGTTTTGAGGCAAAACGCCCTTGATTTCAGCGGACAGGTGGGCGCCGTGGTATGCGAAAAAAACGAAAATGCCACCTTAAAACGCGTGGAGTTTAAGCCGGGCGAAAATTGGATGAACCTCGTGCCCATAAACCCAAACCACCCGCCAAAACGCGTAGATAAAGAAAAAATGAAGCATTGTAAGGTGCTCGGCGTGCCGAAATTGCTGATACGCGAGATTGACTGAGAGTAAATTTTGACTTGAAACTTTGTTTTTAAGCACCTTTTTTAGGGGCTTGGATAGGTGCGCTTATTTTTGGGTGAGTGAAGGGATAATAATCTTATTTTGGAAAATAAGAAAACCGCAGTTGCAGCGACGATGCCGCAAAGCTCCCTTTGTTGCAATGGCGCTGATTGTCGGCGGCATTCGTTTAGCGCGTGTCACGAAGTGACTGAGGGGATAAGCCTTTCACAATTTCTCAAAAAGGAGAATTCCAAATGGACAAAAAATACAACAGCAACATCATACCCTACGCAAAACAGCTCCGAAAAAACATGACCAAAGAAGAAAAACGCCTGTGGTATGATTTCTTAAAAAATTACCCCGTAAAATTTTCGAGGCAAAAAGTTTTGGGAAAATACATTGCAGATTTTTACAGTGCAAAAGCAAACGTGGTAATCGAGTTGGACGGCTCTCAGCATTAC
>CAZSIY010000204.1:0-3014 GCA_964606825.1 uncultured Oscillospiraceae bacterium
GAAGATAACAGTGGCTATGCGGAAATTGACGGCAAAAAAATTTCAAACGCGGGAAATGCAAAAAACGGCCACACCGACCTGCGCCTCGGATTTATAAAGTCGAGCAACGTGTTTTTCGGCGAAACTGCCACGAAAATGACCAACGAAATGTTTTTGGAAACTGCCGAAAATTTTCTTTTTAACAAAAAAATCGACATAAAATTCCCGTATAATCAAAGCCGATTTACAACAGTTGACATGACCGACGGCGAAAGAGCCATAACTGCCATCGGCCAGGGAAAAACCTTGGTTACGCCTCTCCATTTGGCTCTTATCGCCTCTGCTGTTGCAAATGACGGGAAAATGATGCGCCCCTACATTGTGTCGCAAGTATCATCTTCGGGTTACGGTATTCAATACACCAAACCCGCTGTTTTAAAAAAATGCATCGAAGAAGATGAAGCGCAAAAAATAAAAGACCTCATGCGTGATGCCGTAAAAAACGGAACCGGAAAATCAGCTCAAATATACGGCGTTGAAGTTTGCGGAAAAACAGGAACCGCCGAAAATGAAAAAACCGCCAAAGATGCAAATAAAACCCATGCAGTATTTTCCGGGTTTGCCCCCTACGACAACCCGCAAATCGCAGTGAGCGTGGTTTTGGAATACGCAGGCTCTTCCGGCGGAACAATTGCCGCACCGATAGCACGCGATATAATGAAAAAATTTTTCGAACTTCAAAGATAATTAATAAAAAGCCTCTCATTTTGAAATAATCATAACGGGAGGCGATTTTTTTGAATTTTTTATCAAGTGAAACAAAGATCAACCTAATGCGAGCCTTTGCCGGCGAAAGTATGGCAAGAAATCGTTACAACATGGCGGCAAAAAAAGCTACTGCGGAGGGACATCACGTTATAGCATCGCTTTTTGACTACACCGCAAAGCAAGAACAATCCCACGCAACCGTGTTTTACAATCATTTAAAAGAGGCTGTTGACACAAATTTTGACATTTGCGCGTCATACCCGGTAAACACTTACGAAAGTACCGAAAAGCAACTTGAAGCCGCTGTAAAAAACGAATACGACGAATATGAAATCATATACAAATCTTTCGGTCAAACAGCAAAAGACGAGGGATTTAACGCCGTGGCAAATTCGTTTCTCATGATTGCGGAAATAGAAAAAACTCACAGTGAACGCTTCAAAAAGTTTTTAGATGCCCTTGCAAAGAAAGAGCTGTACACCTCGGGTGGAGAAAAAATTTGGCTTTGCACAAAATGCGGCCACATTCACCGCGGACCTTCAGCACCGAAAGTGTGCCCTGTTTGCCTGCACCCGCAAGGATATTTCTTAAGTGAATGTTGCCCCATAACCATTTAAGGCATATTATCATTTTTAAGAGCATATTATTCACCGGAGAGTGATTATATTGCTTTGTTCTCAAATCATATACAGAGAAGTTATAAACGTCTCAAACGGCGAGAAAATAGGCTATGTATCCGATATTGAATTTTGCGGTGAAACGGGAAGCATACAGTCTATTTTTGTGCCGGAGAAAAGCCGAAAATTCTTTCAAAGCAAAAAAGGAACAAAAATATCCTGGGATAGCATACGAAAAATCGGAGACGATATAATATTGGTAGACGTAACCGATAATTTGTATAAGGAGTAGATGAAAATGACAAAAAGTTTTACCGGCGGAATTATAACAGGCGCATTGATAGGCGCCGCCGTGGGAATGATGGCTGATCCGATTAATGACAGGCAACACAGAAAAATCAAAAAACAAACAGGCAACATGTTTAAAACCATAGGCTCGGTAATCGACAGCGTAATGGACAATTGGTAAAAACAAAGGAGCTGTAAGTCGTTCATTTACAGCTCCTTTGCTACATATATTAAAATTCCAATATAAATTTAAGAACAAACACCGAGCTCCAGCTAAAGTACTTCGCGCAAAGGCCTTCGCCGGTAATCGAATTGTAATTTTCGCGGATTGCCTCTTTGTCTTTGGCAACAAAATCCAAAATGGTATTTTTTATGTCGTCGGCAATTTCTTCATAACCGTAATTTTTTACGCCTTTTGCCGCGAAATATGCCACATTGAGCCACACGGGGCCTCTCCAATAATCTGTGCAGTGGTTGGGGTTGTCGTAAGATACCGTGGGCATTGCCGGGTAAAATTTATTTTTATTTCCGGCAAGTTTCGCCATGTATTCCGCGCGTTCACGGCTTGCGATGCCAACGTATAAGGGCATAAACGAAGCCGGAGAAAGCACGGTTGATTTTTCGCCATTAAATCTGTTTACGTCAACATAGGCATTTATTTCATCGTTCCAGAAAACTTCTTCTATTTTCTTTTCCAGGAAATCCGCCTTACACTGCCATTTCGACACATCATCGCATATTCCGAGCTCGCCCGCAATATACGCCATTGAGCGATAAGTCATGAGCATGAAACAATTTAAATCAACGGGCCAAAGATCGCGTATGGGGGTATCCCAGCGCACGGAATTATCCCAGCCGCTTTCATAGCGAATATTTAAATCATCATCTCCGTATGACGTATAGCGAGAATTTGTACTGTAATAGAACAAGCCGTCACTTGAGCGCTCTTCTTCCCAAAATCTCACATTTTTCACAAAAGAAACATACACTTTTTCAAGAAATTTTTTATCCTTTTCGGCTTTATAAACTATTTCCGCCGCCGTGCACATAACGGGCGGTTTTGAGGAACAGCGGTTCATATAGCCGTCATCTCCGATATAATCGGGGTACATGCCGTCGCTCATTTGATACTGAATAAATCCCAATATCTGCTCGCGCGCAAGCGCTGTATCCCAAAGCGCAACGCCCATTGCATGAAATGCCGTATCCCAATTCCAAATACCTCTAAATCCGCCTTTTACGGGTTCTATACATCTATAAGGAAACCACGGGAAATTTTCCTCGTCCGCAACATTTCTCAAAAGTGTCCAAACCGCTCTCTTTACAAGTTCGCGCTCCGACTCTTTATCGCCTTTATAGAGA
>CAZSIY010000205.1:0-3005 GCA_964606825.1 uncultured Oscillospiraceae bacterium
TTATGCTGCATAACAGGTGTCCACAAAAAATGTCTACTTGACAGGGGGCGTGTCACTTCACTGTCCTTTTTTGGGACACTTGTTTTGATATAATATAGTCATAATGAGAACGGAGGTAACAAAATGTGTTATGTGTTGACAGATGGTAATTTTTATATTGGTAAAGATTTCAAAGGACGACCGACGATGGTTACGACAAAAGAAAAGGCATGCAACTTTAAAACAGGAGTGGCTGCGGATAATTTTTTGAGATGTCTTCCCGAAACAATAAAAAAATATAATTGGCAAATATGCGATTTGGATGAAAGAAGCGATGAGTTTATGATAACGGAAATAAAAAAGTTCGGAAATCCGACAAAAACCACGTCTTTAGAAGATGAAGATTTTGATATATGCGAATTTTTCACACAAGCGGTACAGGTAATGTCGCAAATAGACCGTTTTATTGCAAATATGACAAGCAACGAACAAATTGTTGATTTAAAAATTCTCGATGTTCGCCATTACATAAGGGATAACAATCACAGGCTCAGCGCCATCCAGATGCAGCGGCTCGGCTACTATCTTCAGGATCTTGAAAAAGAGCGTTATGACTATAAATCAAAAAGACTTATTTGTATATGTGGAACGCTTCAATGTGATTTTTTTCTACATAATATCCGTTGCGATACATGTCGCCGATTTTGTACAAAGAATTTATATGCCCGTCAAAAGCGCCGAGTGCAAAATAGTGAAATGCTTTTTTGTAATCCACTTCAACGTCGCGACCGTAGTAGTAGCAATAACCGAGGTTCTCCTGAGCTTGCCTGCAACCGTTGTCTGCCGCCAATGTGTAGTATTCAACGGCTTTTTTGTAATCTACTTTGCCAAACCTTCCTTGGTAATACAGCGATCCCATATCGCAAGCCGCATTGTAATTTTTTTGCTCAATCAAACAATTATACATTGAGATTAAAAATTCCGATATGCATTTAGGAAATATCTTTGTTTGATCCGCTTCGAAAAGGTCGACAGTCAGTTCATAAATCCCTTCGTCTACATCTTCGTAATCAGTGTATTGAACCAATACATCGTAAATTTGAGGGTATTTTTCTTCGTCAAGTTGCTCCAATATACAAGTAATTTTGCTTTGAATTCCATCATGTGTCATTTGTAATCACTCCAATAAATTTATTATTAAACATATTCTATCATATTCAGTGGGTGTTAAAACGGACAGTGAATAATTTTATTGTATCATATTATAATTGCAAATACAATAAAAAATTTCAAATGTATGGTTAATATGGTCGAGAGTGTATGGTGATTTGGGAAGTTTTCATATAACCGGTTTAAAGGCAGTTAAATGTTTAAAAATATGAAAATTTTGTAAATTTAAAATATTTGGTGGCATTTTATCGCGTAATGTGTTACAATATATAAAATAATATTTACGCGGAGAAAAAATATGAAGAAAATTATTGTAACTTTAATATTTGCATGCGCGCTTCTTTTTGCATTTAACGCAAGTGCCGAAACGGCGAAATACAACGGATATATTGTAAAATTAAAACCGACAGTAGGCTTGATGAGTGATGATTTTCACAGCGACGGGATAATGAAGGTAGACAGACTTGAAGACATTCCGAAATATATTTCCGAGTCGGACATTGAATACATAGAGCCTAATTATTATCTTGAACTTTACGGCACGTCTACCGGTGCTTACTATGATGATGCGCTTTATGACATGCAGTATAACATGGAAATGATTAATGCGCCCTATGTTTGGAAAACGGGTTGCCTCGGGCAGGAAATAAAAATTGCTGTTATAGACAGCGGAGTAAATGCAGTTTCCGATTTAAAGAAAAATTTACTGCCAGGTTACAGCTTTGTGGATGAAGATACAACAGACGTTTCTGACGTTTCGAATCACGGTACTCCTGTGAGTGGTCTCATTGCCGCCGAAGCAAATAACAACAGACTTATAGCGGGACTTGCAAATTGCGCGAAAATTGTACCTTTAAAGTGTATTAAGTATGTATCGGGAAAAGGCTACCAGGCTGAAATAATTGATGTAGCCAACGCTATAAGAAAAGCGGTGGACGATTTTGATTGTGATGTTATTAATATGAGTTTGGGAACTAGTACAAATAGTGAAACCATGAGGGCGGCAGTAAATTACGCTCTTTCAAAAAATGTTATTGTTGTTGCCGCGTGCGGCAATGAAACCGATAGCACTGTAAATTACCCCGCATCCTATGACGGCGTAATAAGCGTAGGCTCGGTAAACAGCAGTAAAATTTGGCAAAGCAATCGCAATGAATTTGTCGATATTGGCGCTCCCGGACATGGTGTTATAAGCTTGTCAAAAAATGAAAATAAACGTTGTACATGTGAGGGCTCAAGTTTTGCCGCACCGCTTGTTTCGGCATTGGCGGCAATGTGCATGAATTTCAACCCCGATATAACTTACGAAGAGTTTGATGCGCTTTTAAAAGAAACATCCGATAAATTTACAGATAACGGCTTTTCCTACGGCATTGTAAACGCAAAAAAAATGGTGGAGAAATTGTTAGAAGGAAAAAAGTGCTTTGTGGCACCGCTAAATGGAAATAACGCAACAGTGTACAACAATTGCGAAAACGATTTTGAAGCGTATGCAGTTTTAAAAGGCGAAAACAAACTCGAATTAAAATCCATATCCGTACCTGCGCACAACGGGGTAGAAGTTAAATGTGTCGATGACAGTTTAAGCGGCGAAAATTTTAAATTTTACGTTTGGAACAAAAGCAATTTTTCTCCTTTGTTTGTAAAATAGGGCAAAATTGTGAGCAAAACAGCGCTTTTGGTGTGCTTGCATGTGTTATTTGAACATTTTTGGAAAAATTTTAAAAAAACACTTGCAATTTGGCGCCGATTATGGTAAACTATTAAACTGTATACGGACGGTCCTCTGTAAGGTAGCCGAGAGCGGCTACATGTGCTTTGCATGAACGTCTACGGAGAGAGGAGGATATTTAAGA
>CAZSIY010000206.1:0-2986 GCA_964606825.1 uncultured Oscillospiraceae bacterium
ACACTCGACCCCGAAAAAGAATGTAAAAATTATGACGAAATGCTTGAAAAAGCGGGAGGAACCGATCTTCAAATTTTGGGAATTGGCAAAAACGGCCACATTGGATTTAACGAGCCGGGCGATAGTCTTATTTGTGAAACTCATGTAACGGGCCTTACCAAAAGCACGATTGAAGCTAATTCAAGATTTTTCGACAGCGAGGACGACGTGCCAAAAAAAGCGCTTACAATGGGCATTGGCTCTATTTTGAAGTCAAAGAAAATAGTAATTCTCGCAAGCGGAAAAGATAAGTCATACGCTGTAAAAGAGCTTTTAAAAGGCAATATTAAAACAAGCGTTCCCGCAACGATTTTAAACGCTCACCCCGACGTTACCTTAATTTGCGACCGCGAGGCTTACGCAAAGGAGCTTCGATTGGGCATTGACATCGGCGGCACAAACACAAAATTCGGCGTTTTTGACGGTGACGAGATTATATTTAAAACCAAAATAAAAACCGAGCTCAAATGCGCTGAGGCCCTTGCCGACGAGGTGGTAAATGAGTGCAAAAAAATATTTGAAAAATATCCCTGTAAGTTTGTGGGCGTGGGCGTACCGGGCACGGTAATAGGCGGCGTTGTTACCGCGGACAATCTTCCGCTTTCGGACACTCCGCTTAAAAACATGCTTGAAGAGCGCCTTAAAATGAGCATTAATATTTCAAACGATGCAAACTGCGCCGGTCTTGCCGAAGTAAAGTGCGGCGCGGGCAAAAAGTACTCGTCTATGGTAATGCTTACTCTTGGAACAGGCGTTGGCGGAAGCCTTTCTTACGGCGGCGAGCTCCTTTTGGGCAACGGCAACATGGCAGAGCTCGGGCACATGATAATAGAGGCAAACGGCAGAAAATGCCCTTGCGGTCAGAGCGGTTGCTTTGAACAATACGCCTCGGTAACGGCGCTTGTGCACATGGCGGAAAACGCGGCAAAAGAGCACATCGACAGCGTTTTATTTGAAAATTATTCGGAAAATGGCTCCCTTGACGGCGAAAAAATATTTGATGCCGCAAGAAAATCTTGCCCAGTGGCGCTTGGTGTGATAGACAACTACACCGATTACCTTGCTGTGGGAATAGACAGCATGATAAACGTGTTCGACCCCGATGCCGTTGTGCTTTCGGGCGGAATTACAGAGCAGGGGGACTGCTTTTTAGACAAAATTCGAGAAAAAATACATTTCAATACTCCGATTGTAATATCGGATTTGAAAAGCGACGCCGGCATAACCGGCGCGGCGCTTATTTAAAGTTACGGAGGTAAACTATGATATACGAAGCTCAAAAAGACGAAAAACTGAAATTCAGGGTAGACCCGCCGCTCTTTTTGCCTTTTTACAACGTGTGGGGCGAAAACGCGTATTACACGGGCAATCCTTTTTCTTACAATCCTTTTACGCTTAACGCGTCGAGCACGTCGGGTTCGCCCGTAGTGCTTTCTGGTAGCGGATTTTTCGGATTTTTAAATAATGTAGGCGGAAATTTTGAATTTGACGGCAGTCGTTTTTTAACCGTTACTCTGAAAAAAGGCGCAAAGTTCTATGTAAACGAGTATTGCAACCCCTTTGAAGAATGGAAAAAATACAGCACTTATTTTGCCGACAACAAGAAAAATTGTGAATTTTGGGCGGATTTGGAGTATTGCACCTGGGTGGAACAGGCAAAGCAGTCTGCGCTTTCAAACTGCCTTCACCCCGACGTTTTAAATGAGAAATTTGTGTACAGCTACCTTGAACGTGTGAAAAAAATGTCACTTCCACGCGGAAAATTTACCATTGACGACGGCTGGTCTGTGGGAAGCGAGCGCGGCGCGAACTATTCTCTCGGAAACTGGGAAGTCGACAGAAAAAAATTCCC
This sequence comes from uncultured Oscillospiraceae bacterium, assembly GCA_964606825.1. GTDB lineage: Bacteria > Bacillota > Clostridia > UMGS1810 > UMGS1810 > CAKSIN01. The sequence goes on from CAZSIY010000206.1 coordinate 1,892, forward strand.
GAATTTCGAAAAAATGATTTCCGAAATAAAAGGGGAGGGCTTTACGCCCGGCTTGTGGTTTACGCCGTTTACCTTTACCCGTGACTGCAAACTTGCCAAAGAGCACCCCGAGCTCATAGGCACGCCCTACGCCGCCGAAAAAAATTGGTATAATATTATTCCAAATGAGGAAATATTGACAGATTACTACAAAAATATCTTTGAGTACTACATAAGCGCGGGAATAGAAAAATTCAAACTGGATATTTCCTACGGCCCCAAAAACGAAATGATAGAGCTTTTGCGTATTATGAGCGGCGTGATAAAAAGCATAAATCCCTCGGCGGAAGTTGAAACGCACATTCCGGATATTTTTGCCACAAGGTATGCCGACACCGTGCGCATAAACGATGCGAGCTTTGACGACGACGGAAACTGGCGCCGCGTGGTAAGCGGACACTATGTTGTGTGCAAAAATTCGTCGCCCGACAGGATTTTAAACCTTGACCACATAGGAACAAATGCTCTTCTTTGCACTGCCGAAAACTATCTTGAACATTTGGACATTCTTATGGAATATTCGAAAGAAAGCGGCGGATTTCCCGTAATTTCATACCTGCCCGACATTTTCTCGGACGAGGTAGTACAAACTGTGACTCAAAAAATAGGCACTCTCTATGACAAAAACGGAAGGAGAATAAAATCATGCTGATATGCCAACTTACAAACTGCACTCCTTACCAAATGATGGGATATGTGATAAAAACAGACAACGGAAAAGTAATCGTGATAGACGGCGGCGGATTTGGACAAAAATCTCAGCTTGAAGAGGCGGTAAAAAACTGGGGTTCTAAGGTTGATATGTGGTTTATAACCCACAATCATTCCGACCACTACGGAAGTATCGTCGACCTTTTAAAAGACGGCACCGACATTGAAATCGGCGGATTTTGGCGCAACAACGCCTGTGACGAAATTATAGAAATTTTGTCCGACGAGGAAAAGCGCGAAACGCTTGAATGGATTGAGTTTGAAAAAGGGTGTGATGTGCCTTTCCATGAGCTTACTCTCGGAGAAAAATTTGAATTAGATGGTGTTGCCATTGAAGTTTTGGGC
>CAZSIY010000207.1:0-2965 GCA_964606825.1 uncultured Oscillospiraceae bacterium
ATATGCGACTTTCCAAAACATTACAAAACGATACAAAATAGATGTATTATAACTCCCGAATTCTTTGCATTTTTCGTTGCCGTCATCGTCGGGCATTTCGTTTATAATCAATTGCTGTTTTGTTCATAAATAATGCCTCCTAAAAAATATTTGTATCCCGCTTTATGCCGCGCAAAATATCTGCGCAAGAGTTTTTCCGTCGGAAATCTTTTTGGAAACCGCCGCCTTGCACGCTTTGTACCTTGCGAAAATCTTTTTTGCTTCTTCCGCATTGTGATACACTTTCCAGTCGCCGGTTAAAATACAACCGTCGTTTTTGTGGTTTATAAAGCAGTGTATGTCGCGCAATGGGTAGCCTAAAAACACCCCTATTTCGTGAGGAAAATCCTCTTTTGCAAGCCTGAATTTAAGCCTTTCGAGATAATCACTCAAATTTTTCGAACCCGCATAACCGTATCGCTTTAAAAATGCGTTGTTTTTGCTGTTTGCCAAATGGTTTTCCAGCGCCTTTTTGCGATACACCATAATAAGTACATTATCTTTGCTTTCGGCTACAAATTCGGCATAGATATCTTTTGTGTTGAGCTGTTTGTTAAGTATGTTAAGCTCGCGGCGAATAAGCGCCGTGTCGGATTTTTGGCATGACACTATGTTTGACGGTTTTATTCCCGCAAGTGCCGGTGCGCAGTGGTTTGCAATTAAAAATTCAAGCACAATCAAAGTGCCTCGACAGTGTTTCCTGCAATGCGTTTGCGCTGGAAGAATTTACGTATTCAACCTTAGTGCCTGTTTTTTCGGCCTGCTTCAATGCGCATTTTAACATTTTGTGAGCAACGGTTTTTGTAAAAATAACTATCATTTCGGGATTTCCGATTTGATTTTGAAAATTTGCGGGACATTGCGTAAATACTTTGCACTTGCACCCGTGCTTTTTGCATATTTGCTTGTATTGGCAGTGCATACAGTCATGCCCGCCTACGATTACTATGTTCAAGAAAATTCAACTCCTTCGAGTTAGCTCTAACTAACCGTATAAAAGTTTAACACAACTAACTACATTTGTCAATACAAATTTTAAAAATATTTTAATTTTTAATCTTCTTTTCCAAAAGTGTTGTAAAATTCGTCACTTTGTGTTATACTGTTTGCGATAGAAACAACATGAGGTGAAACATGAAAAAAACGTATGTAACATCTATGCCAAATCACATAGGGGCATTTTTAAAAGCAAGCAAGTGTTTTGCCGCGCTGGGAATTAATATCACGCGTGTAAGCTACAATAAAGCGGTAGACTCACACACTTTGTTTATCGACGCCGAGGGCACCCGCTCGCAAATTGAAAAGGCGGATGCCGAGCTTGAAAAAATAGGCTATCTTCAAAATGACCGTCGGTCAAAGAGCATCTACCTTATAGAGTTTCGCCTGGAAGATATCCCGGGCAGTGCCACCGCCGTGCTTGAGCTTATAAACGATTTTAATTTGAATATTTCCTATATAAGTTCCCAGGAAAACGGAAGCGGCTACCAGTATTTCAAAATGGGTCTTTATGCCGACAGCTCCCGCGGAATTACGGAGTTCTTGCAAGAAGCGGAAAAAATCTGCAAAGTTCGCGTAATCGATTACAGCGGAAGTGACAAAGTGTTTGACAACAGCATTTTTTACAATACATATGTTTCCGCACTTTCCGAGCTTATGGACATTTCGGAAGATATGAAGCAAAAACTCTTGGTAAATGTAAATCTTGCAATGCAAACGCTCGACGAGCAGGGTCTTTCGCCGTATCGTACTTTTGACAGTATAAATAAATTTGCTGAGCTTTTGTCAAAATCTTTGAAAATGGGTTTTGTTCCCAGAATTACTACTCACAAGGTTACTCAAAATACTGAAATTACGCTCATTGAGCCTCCTTGCGGAAGCAATACCGCCATAATAAAAAGCGGTGAAGAGGTGCTTTTTGTAGACAGCGGTTACGCGTGCTATAAGGAAGAAATGATTAAAATTTTCAAAAAAATTCTTCCCGATTTCGATAGCATGAAGAAAACCGTTTTGGTAACTCACGCCGATGTTGACCATTGTGGTCTTTTGCCGATGTTCGACGAAGTTGTGGCAAGCGCAAAGTCGGCTCTTTGTCTTAAAAACGAGTACGAGGGAAAAAACGGCTTCAGAGAAGAAAACGTTTTGCATAAACCCTACATAAGTATATGTAAAATTCTCACGTCATATCCGAGTGCGGAACCCGATAAAATTACGGTTCCCTGGGAAGATAAGGAAATTCTTACAGAACCCATTACTCAAATAGGCTTTTTCGATTTCGGCGAGCTTCATTTTGAGGTTTATGAGGGAAAAGGCGGCCATCTTCCTGGAGAAATAGTTTTGATAGATTATAACGCGAAAATAGCCTTTACGGGAGATATATTCGTAAATACGCACGGCTTTACTCCTCAACAGGCGGAGTACAACCGCTATGCGCCCATCCTCATGACTTCGGTAGATACCGAACCGAAACTTTGCGCCGAGGAAAGAAGCGCCGTTATGCAGCGCCTGGGCGTGGGCAATTGGCAAATTTTCGGAGCTCACGGTTATAAAAAAGACTATTGCGTAGGTGTTTGAGTTTTATCGAAGAGGTGTTTTAAAATGAAAAAAATGGTATTCATTGTAAATCCACGATCAGGCAAAATGAAAATTAAAAATCAGCTTTTAAACGTTCTTGAAATTTTCGGACGCGCAGGCTTTGATATACGAATTTGCATCACGGCCTATCAAGGCCATGCAATACAAATCGCCTCCGATATTTCACAAGAAGATGCCGATATCATAGTGGTTAGTGGCGGCGACGGAACCCTTAATGAAGTGGTAACCGGCATATTAAAAAGTAAAAAAAATATTCCCGTAGGCTATATCCCTACGGGAAGTACCAATGATTTCGCATCCACATTCGGCTTGCCGTCGGATATAAAAAAAGCGG
>CAZSIY010000208.1:0-2956 GCA_964606825.1 uncultured Oscillospiraceae bacterium
GTTTATTTCAATTCAGACAAAAGTTTAAGAAGTTTTTTTGTTTCTATCGGCTTCGCCAAATGCTTGTTTATTCCCGCATTCATGCAGTTTTGAACGTCGGTGCTTTGGACGTTTGCCGTCATTGCGACAATGGGGATTTCTCTTATTTCGGCATTTTTTGATGCCCTTATTCGCTTTGCGGCATCAATTCCGTTCACGTTTGGCATTTGAATATCCATCAAAACGGCATCGTAAACCTTGCCGCCCGAATTTTCAAGCGAGATTACACATTCGCCTCCGTCCGACACAATATCGCACGAAATTCCGTTCATGGAAAGGAGCTCTTCTATAACTTCGCGGCTGAGTTCGTTATCTTCGGCAACAAGCAAATTCATACCTTCACACATTTTTGCGTAATCTTTTTGAAAATTTACGTTCTCGCCGTCTTTTACGGCGCGGGGCAGACAAATTTTCACGGTAAAGGATGTACCTCTGCCCTGCTCGCTTTGCACGTCCACCGTGCCACCCATAATATCCGTGAGCTGTTTTACAATGGAAAGGCCCAGGCCGTAGCCGCTTACGGCGTTTAGCCTTGTATCGGTTTCGCGCTCAAACTTCGAAAACATTTTGCTCATAAAACTTTTGCTCATACCAATGCCAGTGTCGGTAACTTTTACCGTAAGGAAAATTTCGTCTGCGTTTTCCGTCTCTTCTTCAAACACTTCAAAATCGATTTTTCCGCCGTTTGGAGTGTATTTTACGGCGTTTGAAAGAATATTGGTGTAAATCTGTTTTAGACGCAGTGAGTCGCAAATAACGCGGTCACAAAAGATGTCGTGGATATTGCAATTAAACTCTATGTTTTTTCCGAAATCTGATCCCTGCATAGACGTGGGAAGCTCATCAAAAAGTTTTGCAACGCTCACCTCTTTTGGGTGCAAGGTCATTTTTCCGTTTTCCATTTTGGAAATGTCCAAAACGTCGTTTACAAGTTCTTTCAAAAATTCCACGGCAACGCGGATTTTCTTTAGGCAATAGCATACTTTTTCGGCATCGTCGATGTTTGCCTCGGCAATTTGCAAAAATCCGAACAGAGAGTTCATGGGAGTGCGTATGTCATGGGCAACTTTCGACACAAACTCGGTTTTCGCCTCGTTTGCCGCATTTGCCGTTTCCGCCATGGAAACAAGGCGTTCTTCGCGGTTTTTCTCGTCGCTTATTCGCTGAGTTACATACAAAACTTGTTTAAGATTTCCCGCTTTGTCACGGCGCTTGGCAATAAATCTCACGCGCCACCAATCGCCGTCGTTTGTGAGACATTCCGCCTCGATATCGTCTTTTGACTTCATTCTCGATGCAAGAGTGGTCAAATCAAAAAACGTATGCATTTTACCGCGGTGCTCGGGAGCTATGAAGTTGTTGCACACGGTTTCAAGCTCTTTAAAAGCCGAAGTGTGATTTGCGTAAAAATGCTTTACCTCATCTCTCATGCGGAGCCTATCGTAGGTATCTTTTTTCAAATCTATTTTGAAAATGGTATAAAAACTGTTTCCAATTGCCGTTAAAACTTCATTTTGGCTTATTTCTCTTTCAAGCTGTGCCTCTATTTCTATTTGATGGCGGAGCTCTGCGGACACAATATTATCTATATCGCGAAAGGCAACAAGCACGTCGCCCGCGGCGGAATTTTCGTCCATTTTCAAAACCTGTACTTCAAAATATTTTCTTTTTCCGTCTTTTTGAATAATTTGATAGCGATACACCTTTCTCGCATCGGTTTCAAGCCATTTGAGAATGTTTTCGGGCATCATTTGGCGCTTGAATTTTTCGCTTTGCTCGGGCGCAACATAGGTTTTGCAATACTGCTCCAACCTTTTTACAAAATTGTTTGTTTTGCGAAGAGAAACCCTGTCTTCATCATATCCGTCAACGCTTGTATCCACCTTGATAAGGGTAGAAATATTTTCGTTTAATCTCACATGGTATACGGCAACAAAATCTTCGGCAAGAGTCTCAAGATATTTTCGCTCGGTATTGAGCTGGGCACGGTGACGATTTTCGGCAAAAATCTCGTCGTCTATTTCCTCTGAAAATATTATAACTCTTCCGTCGAAGAAATTTTTGTTCACCCTTACAACCTGAACATCGTAGTAGCGGTTGCCCGAAATATTGGGTATGCACTCCAATCGGAAAGAAAATCTGCTTGTGGTTCTCATTCTGCGTGCTATGTAGGATCTTTCGAGCATTTTCAAAAATCTCTCGTTGCCCTCTACTATAAAGCGCTTTTCAAACTCTTTTATATGCTCGTCGAAATTAAACACCGCTCCTAAGTACATGTTCGGCATAGACCAAACATGTGCGCGCTGATTTACAGCCAGAACTTCGGCATTCGTGTCGTTTACGTCGAGATGATACGCCAAAATATAGTTTCTGTACAAAACGTCAAGGTACTTTTTGTCGTCATCTATTTTTTCGGAACTTTCGGCAAGTTTTACCTCAAGTTCTTTTTTGTATGCCTCTTCGTTTGATTTCTCGGTTAGGTCGAGAACGTAGGTAAAGGCGCAAACATCGCCGCTTTCTTCATCGGTATACATAAAAATATGTTGTTCGGCAACCATGGGCATAAAAACAGCATTTTTTGTGTGATATCTAAAAAGAAGATGGTCCTGCCCGCGGTTATAATTGGAAAGTATATTCGATATATCGAAAAATTCGAAAAAGCGTTCTTTTTCATTTTCAGGAACGCGCTTGCCCCAGCGGTCTATAATGTCGGAAAAGCGTGCATTTTCTTTTAGGCCAAGCTTTTCATTTATGTTATACTTTTTGCCGTCTATCACCTGGTACATAATGCCGGGAACCAGGTCTTTTGTGAGATTTATTTCATAATATTCACCCGTGCTTATAAGGAGAATTTGTTTTAGAATGTCTATCTTTTTAGTCATAGTGGCACTCCTCATATCCAAATTCCCCTTGCTTG
>CAZSIY010000209.1:0-2931 GCA_964606825.1 uncultured Oscillospiraceae bacterium
TGTGCCAAGGGGTTACAAAGTCCGGCTCACCGACACCGAGGGAAATTGCATCTTCCATGGTGTTTACAATGTCAAAAAATTTTCTTATTCCCGACGGCTGCATGTTTTTAACCGTGGGGTTTATAAAGTCATTAATGTTAAAATCGCTCATAGTGTTATTACCTGCCTTGAGTCTTTCTCGTCGTCGTCAAAAATTACGCCGGCATCTTTGTATTTTTTTAATACGAAGTGTGTTCCCGTGCTTACCACACATTCCATGGGCGCCAAGCGATTTGCCACGAAAAGTGCGACTTCTTTCATTGTTTTTCTTTCAACTATTACCGTGAGGTCGTAAGAACCTGCCATAAGATAAAGAGATTTTACTTCCGGAAATTTGTAGATTTTTTCGGCAATTCTGTCAAATCCTTCTCCGCGCTGAGGCGTAACTTTTACTTCGATAAGCGCCGTTACAAATTCTTTGTTGGTTTTTTCCCAATTGATAACGCTCTTGTTACCGAGCAGGATTTTATCTTTTTTCATTTGATCTATTTGCTCCGCGACTTGTTCAACCGTCAAATCGGTTAAAAGAGCTATTTGCTCCAAAGGCGTGTTGCAATCATTTTCGAGTATTGATAGAATTTTTTCCATAGTATCATTCCTTTCATAAATACCTTTATCTATATTATCATATCATTGGAGAAATTTCAAGGTTTACTTTTGAATAGATGTTTAAAATTGGGCAGTGCGCATTGATAAAAAGGCATATTGAAAATATTTTTAAGGAATTTTGCGGAATTTTTGCGAAAAAATATTGTAATTTTTTTTAATTCCTGTTATAATAAGGTGTAAAATTATATTCAGTGAGGACATGATTTAATGTTAAAAAGTATGACCGGTTACGGAAGAGCGGAAATGACGTTAAACGGTTGCCGCATAACCGTTGAAATAAAAAGCGTCAATAACCGTTATTTTGATTACAATGCCCGCCTTTACAAACAGTATTCTTTTGTTGAAGATGTCGTTCGCGAGTGTGTGGCATCGCGGATAAGCCGCGGTAAGGTGGATGTGTTCATTCAGTATGACATGGAAGAAGATGACGATAGAGAGGTAACTCTAAATGAAACCATAGCCTCGGGCTACATAGGCGCTCTTAGAGAAATGTGCGGCAAATTCGGCCTTGAAGACGATATAACGGCATCTTCCATGGCGCGTTTTTCCGATATCTTTATCATTGAAAAAAAAGAGCAAGACAAACAGCGCATTATCGACGATACGAAACAAGTTGTGCTTCTTGCACTTGACGACATCGTGAAAAATCGCGAACGCGAGGGAGCGAGGTTAAAAGCGTTTTTTAAAGAAGAAATTGCTCTTGCAAGGGATATAACGTCGAAAATAAAAGAAAATTCCGAAAATACAGTGGTTGAATACAGAAACAAAATTCGGGAGAAAATACAAGAGCTTTTAAACGGAGCGGATATTGACGAAAATCGCATTTTAACCGAAGTTGCCATATTTGCCGATAAGGTAAATATCACAGAAGAGCAGGTGCGCTTCGAAAGCCATTTGAAAGAATTTGAGTCGCTTTTGGAAAGCGATGTTCCCGTGGGAAGAAAACTTGATTTTACCTTGCAGGAGTTAAATCGCGAAGCGAACACCATGGGTAGCAAATGCAACGATTTCAGCGTTTCAAAATCGGTTGTGGATTTAAAAGCCGAGCTTGAAAAAATTCGCGAACAGGTTCAAAACATCGAGTAGGAGGGGCAATTTATGAAATTTATAAACATCGGTTTCGGAAATATTGTTTCCACCGAAAGAATTGTGGCGATTGTAGGGCCGGAGTCGGCGCCGATTAAAAGAATGATACAGGAAGCGCGTGACAAGGGCATGCTTATCGATGCCAGCTACGGCAGACGTACAAGAAGCGTAATTGTTACCGATAGCTGTCATATTATATTGTCGGCCATTCAAACTGAAACAGTTGCGGGAAGACTCACCAAGGAAGACGATAACATTTTGGAGGCAGATGAACTTGAAGAATAAAAAAGGAGCCCTTCTAATCGTTTCCGGGCCGTCCGGAACCGGTAAAGGCACGATAATGGACGAGTATTTTAAAAAGTACTCGCAAGATAATTCTTTTCTCTCAATCTCAGCCACAACACGAGCACCGAGAGCAGGGGAAAAAGAGGGCGTAAACTATTATTACAAAACTCGGCGAGAATTTGAAAGTATGATTGAAAACGACGGTCTCGCAGAGTGGGCGGAGTTTTGCGGTAACTATTACGGCACGCCTAAAAAGCCCGTTCTCGGCATGCTATCCGAGGGCAAGAACGTTATTTTGGAGATTGAAGTACAGGGCGCTATACAAGTGAAAAAATCTTTTGAAGATGCCGCTTGCGTGTTCGTTCTTCCGCCGTCTTTCGAAGAACTCAGAAGAAGGCTCATAGAGCGAAAAACCGAAAGCATAGAGGTTATCGACAGGCGAATTGAACGCGCCAAGCAAGAAGTACTTCTTATAGATAATTACGATTACATACTTATAAATGATGATCTTGACGCCGCGGTTGAAAATTTCCGCGCGATTGTCAAGGCGGAAGGACAAAAGGTTAGTAAAAATATAAATATTATAAATGAGGTGTGTGGATTATGTTAAAACCATCAGCAACAGAAATTATGAAGAGTAAAAAAATAAGCAGCAGATATACTTTGGTTATCGCGGCCGCCAAGAGAGCGAGAGAAATTCTGACTACGGGAATTACTTTTACCGAATGTAAATCCGACAAACCGGTAAGCATTGCCGTAAATGAGATTTACGAGAACAAAGTAACTCTTCGCGAGACAAAGAAAAACGTCGTTCCCGACAGTGATACTATTATGAATTCAATTTTGGAAAATGAAGCGGCACAGGAGAAAGAGGAGCATATTGATGCGAACGCTTGACGGTGTAAACATTGC
>CAZSIY010000210.1:0-2909 GCA_964606825.1 uncultured Oscillospiraceae bacterium
AGCCTTCGCCCCAGTATTCCTTCATGTAGTTTCCGCCGATGCTTACTTTGTTTGTGGGGCTTTCGTCAAAACGTGCAAAGTATCTTCCGAGCATTACAAAGTCGGCTCCCATTGCAAGTGCAAGGGTGATGTGGTGGTCGTATACTATGCCGCCGTCAGAGCAAACGGGAACGTAAATACCCGTTTCTTCAAAGTACTCGTCACGAGCTTTGCAAACGTCGATAAGTGCCGTGGCTTGGCCGCGGCCGATACCTTTTGTTTCTCTTGTAATACAAATTGAGCCGCCGCCGATACCAACTTTTATGAAGTCAGCACCGCACTCTGCAAGATAGCGGAAACCTTCTGCATCTACAACGTTTCCGGCACCTACTTTAACGCTGTTGCCATAGTGCTCTCTTATCCAGTCGATAGTGAGCTTCTGCCACTCGGAGAAACCTTCCGAAGAGTCTATGCAAAGTACGTCTGCGCCTGCATTTACAAGGGCGGGAACGCGCTCTGCGTAGTCGCGGGTGTTAATTCCTGCGCCTACAACATATCTCTTGCTTGCATCGAGAAGTTCGTTTGGATTTTGCTTGTGAGTATCATAGTCTTTTCTGAATACGAAACAGCAAAGTCTTTGTTCGTTATCTATTATGGGAAGTGAGTTTAACTTGTGGTCCCAAATTATATCGTTTGCCTCTTTTAAGGTTATACCCTCTCTTGCGGTGATGAGCTTTTCAAAAGGTGTCATAAATTCTTTAACCTTTGTGTCGCGGTCCATTCTGCTTACGCGATAATCTCTGCTTGTTACTATGCCCAAAAGTTTTCCTCCCTGCTTGCCGTCTTCGGTTACGGCTACAGTTGAGTGACCTGTTTTTTCTTTAAGAGCTATAACGTCTTCAAGAGTTGCTTCGGGAGAAATATTTGAGTCGCTCAAAACAAATCCGGCTTTGTGTTTCTTTGCGCGGAGCACCATTGCCGCTTCGTCTTCAACGGATTGCGAACCGTAGATGAACGATACGCCGCCTTCCATAGCAAGTGCAACCGCCATTTTGTCGCCCGAAACAGACTGCATGATTGCCGAAACCATGGGAATGTTCATGCTTATAGCGGGTTCTTCACCCTTTTTAAATTTTACAAGCGGAGTTTTGAGGCTCACGTTTGCGGGTATGCATTTGCTTGAAGAATATCCGGGTATCAAAAGATATTCGTTAAAAGTATGTGACGGTTCATTGATAAAAATTGCCATTACTTAATCCTCCTGATTTAAAATAGACCTGTTATTGTTCCGTTTTCATCCACATCTATCCGCTCTGCCGCCGGAACTTTTGGCAAACCGGGCATTGTCATGATACTGCCTGTAAGTGCAACAACAAAACCCGCGCCGGCGGAAACTTTTACGTTTCTCACCGTTATTTCAAAGCCTTCGGGAGCGCCGAGCTTTTTGGCATCGTCCGAAAAGCTGTATTGAGTTTTTGCTATGCACACCGGCATATTTGAAAAACCGAGTTTTTCAAGTGTTTGCAGCTGCTTTTTCGCCGCGGGGGCAAACACGGCGCATTTTCCGCCGTACACTTTTTTCACAACCGCATTTATTTTTTCTTCCAAACTTTCCTCGGAAGAATATGCAAAGGTGAAGTCGCCCTTTTCTTCTTCGCAAAGGCGAATAACCTCGTTTGCAAGTTCTGTTGCGCCGTCGCCGCCTTTTGCCCAAACGTCGGAAAGTATAGCCTTTACGCCGAGCGAAGCACATTCTTTTGTAAGAGCTTCAATCTCATTGTCAGTATCCGTGGGAAAACGGTTTACAGCCACTACGCAAGGTAATTTATACACGTTTTGAATGTTTTTAACGTGTTTTAAAAGGTTGGGAATACCTAACTTGAGCGCGTTGATGTTCTCTTCGGCAAGGGCGTCTTTTGCCACTCCTCCGTGCATTTTAAGTGCGCGAACCGTAGCCACAACTACCACTGCCGAGGGCACAAGGCCTGCCATACGGCATTTTATGTCGAGAAATTTCTCGGCACCGAGGTCTGCTCCGAAGCCAGCTTCGGTAATTGCATAGTCGCCCATTTTAAGCGCCATTTTTGTGGCGATTACCGAGTTGCAACCGTGAGCGATGTTTGCAAAGGGGCCGCCGTGAACAAAGGCGGGAGTACCTTCTAAAGTTTGCACAAGGTTCGGCTTTATCGCATCTTTTAAAAGCGCTGTCATTGCGCCCTCTGCCTTAAGCTGCCCGCAAGTTACAGGTTCGTCGGAATATGTATATCCCACGATGATTTTAGAAAGCCTCTCTTTTAAGTCCGTTATGGAATTTGCAAGGCACAAAACAGCCATAATTTCGCTTGCCACGGTTATGTCAAATCCGTCTTCGCGGGGAATGCCGTTTGCTTTGCCGCCGAGGCCGTCAACAACGCTTCTGAGCTGTCTGTCGTTCATGTCTACGCATCTTTTCCAGGTTATTTTTCGCGGGTCAATTCCCAAAGCATTTCCCTGATGAATGTGGTTGTCGAGCATTGCCGCAAGAAGGTTGTTTGCCGCACCTATTGCGTGAAAATCGCCCGTGAAGTGGAGATTGATGTCTTCCATGGGCACAACCTGTGCGTATCCGCCGCCTGCCGCGCCGCCTTTTATTCCGAACACGGGTCCGAGCGAAGGCTCGCGAAGAGCAACCGCGGCATCTTTTCCGAGCTTTCTCATAGCATCGGCAAGACCTATTGTTGTGGTGGTTTTTCCCTCACCGGCAGGGGTGGGGGTGATTGCCGTAACGAGGATTAATTTTCCGTCCTCTCTTTTGGTTTCTTTTAAAAGTGAAAGGTCCATTATTGCCTTGTATTATCCGTAATTTTACACTTATTATTCGTCTACGAGAGCGGTTCCGGCAATTTCAGTTATCGGCTTCATTTCGCAATTTTGCGCAATTTCAATATCCG
>CAZSIY010000211.1:0-2898 GCA_964606825.1 uncultured Oscillospiraceae bacterium
CGATAAAAACATCTTCGGTTAATGCTTCTTGGCGATTTTTAAAAGCGCAAGTGTCATCTTGCGACATCCACACTTCGGCTTTCGGAAGGCTTGTACGCGAAATGTTTATTTTTTTCGCCGGCATGAAATTATAACTCGGAAAAACGCCGAAAAATGCGTTTGTTTCACAATTGTCAAGCCACAGGCAGATGGTTCCGCCTGTGACGGATGCGACAATCGTAAAGCACAAAATCAGTGCAATGTATTTAATTTTTATATTGACTGATTTTGTCATAAAAATTCCTCGTTTACGAATGTTTTCTCAAGTTAATTCCGATAATGCCGCCTGCAATTCCCAAAAATATTCCCGTTGCAAGTACGAAAAGAACATCTTTGGGCGATATGTTCGATTTTATGCAAACAACAGCCGCAATTCTTATGATTGAATAAACCATGCCTGATGCTCCACCGTGGAGCCAGCCGAAGTATTTTGCCTTTCGGGCACAAAACGCGCCGCAAAATATAATGCTCACTGCCGTAACGGCAGATGTAAGCGGGCTTATAAGGCCTGCGGGCAGGGGTGTGTAGGTATATACCACCGCCAAAACGGCAAATGCCGCTATAAGAAAAATATAGCTTGCAACGGCGCCGCCGAGTACAAATCGAATGCCTGATTTTACTGCGCTGTTGTCCGAAAGTTCGCCGAAATCGTGCTTAATCATAAATCCACCTCCGATTATTACAAGAATATTCGGAGGTAAACTTCATTATGCACAACATGTTAAAACCGATATTATTCCGCTGATGCCGGTTTTAAAACTTCTCTTACCGAAGAACGCTGGAATTTAATGCAGCTTTTGTCCGAAGGACTGCCGGTTTCGATAACTATGTCGTCATCTTTAATTGAAACGATCTTGCCCACAACACCGCCGATGGTAACGATTTTGTCACCTACGATAAGGCCTGCGAGCATTTCGCGTGTGAGTTTTTCACGCTTTCTTTGCGGCTTTATCATCAAAAAATACATGATTGCAAAGAATATTACCAACATTAATATTGGCTGAATAATAGATACTGTTCCCGCTTCATTTGGCATAATATACACCTCCATAAAATGTAGTAGAAATCGCAAAATGGTATTTGCGAATAAAAGGCGAGTTTGAATTATTTTTTTAAATTTCAAAAAACACCATCTCTATTATAATTATACCCCATAACGGGCAAAAAAGCAAGCATAATATTACAATCTTTTGCTATAAGCGGCAATTTTTTCCGCTTTAAACTCGGGATAGCGGTCTTCGTCGATTGCTTTTCTTACGTTTTCCGCCAATCTGTTGTAAAAATACAGGTTATGAAGCACGCAAAGGCGCATTGCAAGCATTTCCTTTGCTTTGAAAAGATGTCTTATGTATGCCCTGGAATAATTTCGGCAAGCAGGGCAATTGCAACCGGGTTCAATCGGGAGCGGGTCGTTTGCGTATTTTTCGTTTTTAAGGTTCATGTAGCCGTATTCGGTAAATAAATTGCAGTGTCTTGCGTTACGGCTTGGCATTACGCAGTCAAAGAAATCCACGCCGCGGTCAACCGCTTCCAAAATGTTAATCGGAGTGCCTACGCCCATGAGGTATCTCGGCTTGTTTTCGGGAGCGTGGGGGAGAGTAACGTCTAAAATGTGATACATTTCTTCTGTTGTTTCGCCCACGGCAAGGCCGCCGATTGCGTATCCGTCAAGGTCGAGTTTTGCTATCTCCTGCATGTTTTTAATTCGGAGATCGTCAAAAGTGGCGCCCTGGTTAATTCCGAAGAGCATTTGTTTTTTGTTTACAGTGTCTTCAAGGGAATTGAGCCTTTTTAATTCCGCTTTGCACCTTTCGAGCCAGCGAATTGTTCTCTCGTGAGAATTTTTAGCGTATTCGTATTTGGCGGGAAGTGCAACACATTCGTCAAATGCCATTGCTATAGTAGAGCCTAAATTTGACTGAATTTGCATACTTTGCTCGGGCCCCATGAATATTTTTTTGCCGTCTACGTGTGAATTGAAATACACACCCTCTTCTTTTATTTTGCGCAGTTTTGCCAGGGAGAACACCTGGAAACCGCCGCTGTCTGTAAGTATAGGCCTATCCCAATTCATGAACTTGTGCAGACCGCCCATTTCTTTTATGAGATTGTCGCCGGGGCGAACGTGCAAATGATACGTATTCGAAAGTTCTATTTGGCAACCTATTTCTTTTAAATCCATTGTGGAAACAGCGCCTTTGATTGCGGCAGATGTGCCTACATTCATAAATACCGGTGTTTGAACGGTTCCGTGCACTGTTTTAAATTCGCCTCTCCTGGCTTTTCCTTGAGTTTTTATGAGTTTAAACATGTTTTATCCTTTCGTATGATTAAATTTTATGTTATTCATAATGCACAAATTCTATTTTCAACGTTGCACCCATTCCGCTTGCCAATTTTTGCAAAGTTTTGATCGAGGGATTGGACATTCCACTTTCGAGTTTGCTTATATCGCTTTGAGCAATTCCCGTTTTTTCGGACAGTTCTTGCTGAGTCATATTGCTTGCTTTTCTTGCGTCGATAATCGCTTGAATAACGGCATATTCGGGCTCAAGAGCATTATATTCTTTTTTGAACACGGGATTTTCCTTTTGATTTTCCAAAAAATCGTAAAAATCACCCGCAAAAGTTTCCCTGCGGCTGAAAAAGTCGCTTTTATATCTTTTGGCGATTTCAATTTCACTTTCAGGCGTGTTTTTTTCTTCACTTTCATAGCCGTTTGTTAAAACAATTTGCTTGCCGTCCGCAAAAAAATACATAAGTTTCGCCGATTGCGGGGTGGCTTTTGTCCTGAATTCGAAAATGTCATCTTCAATGTGCTTTGTGTGGCGGCTTTTAAGACGAAAACCGTTTCTGCCG
>CAZSIY010000212.1:0-2890 GCA_964606825.1 uncultured Oscillospiraceae bacterium
GTTTTAACCAAAAAAGGCCGCACCTTTTTGACTGGATACGGTCTTTTTTGACATAACAAACGTATTTTACCTACCAAGCCATTCATCTACGATAATTCCGTATGCACGCATAACGGTGAGCCGTTTTATATTTTTTTCGTACATCAAATCCGCTTTTTTTATTTCTATATCACCGTCTTTAATTATAAATTTTCCGGCTATACTTCCCTTTTTTATTGGAGCATAATTACTCTTTTTGATTTTAAACTCTTTTTTTACATTGACATTCTCTCCCTTTTTCACAAGAAATTTTATATCCTTGGCACAAACCAAATCGCAAAATTCGCTCTCACCCTTACTGATTTTTATCCTTTTCATCACATCACCTTTTTTCGAAACGGTTTTAAGAGAATAATTTGCAAAACCGTAATTCAAAAGCGACGACGCATCTTTTTGGCGCTGTTTTGACGTTGGCGATGCCATGATAACCGCAATAAGGTGCATATCGTCTCTTTTTGCAGTGGCACTTATGCAAAATCCCGCTTTGCTTGTAGAACCCGTTTTAAGACCTGTGCAACCGTTATAAAATCTTACAAGTTTATTTGTATTTGAAAGCGTAAATTTTCCGTATCTTAGGCTATCTTGCCATATCGTAGTAAATTTATGTATATCCTCATGCTTTAAAAGTTCCGCCGACATAAGCGCTATGTCATAAGCGGTTGTGTAATGATTTTCCGCATCAAGTCCGTTGCAATTTACAAAATTTGTATCTTTCATACCGAGCTCTTGTGCGCGCTTATTCATCATATCCACAAAAGACGCGGCACTGCCCGCAATATGTTCCGCCAGGGCAACAGCAGCATCGTTTCCCGAAGAAACGGCTATCCCTTTTAAAATATCGCTTACGCTTAACTGCTCACCTTCATCAAGAAATATGGTAGATCCGCCCATGCTTTTTGCATACGCGCTACCGGTTACCACATCATCATAACCCAGCTTTCCGGCATCTATATATTCCATGGCAATCAGCATTGTCATTATTTTTGTAACACTCGCCGGTGGAAGGCGCTCATGAGAATTGTTCTCATACAAAATTGTTCCTGTGTCGAAATCCATAAGCAATGCCGACTTGCAAGACAAATCCAAACCCACGCTTTCCGCGCGCACATTAGAAACAAGTGACAAAATCAAAACAACCGCTACCAACAAACGCTTCTTAAGCATAAAATCACCTCATACCAATAGATATGAGGTGATGCACGTCTTATATTCATATTTTATCAATTCGACGCTTTGGAATTAACAGCTGTTGCCTGTTTTCAAGACGTTTATCCGTCTCTATTTCATTTATTGACGCTATTTCTTCGGCTGTGGTATGATATTTTTTCGCTATATCCCACAAAGTATCGCTTTCTTCGGCAAAATATATAACAATTCCCGGCTGAGAAGTTTTATCGATGGGTTGTTGCTCATTTATTTCTATATCGGTTATAAAATCAGTCTTTTTGTTTTTCAATACATTAACGTTTAGCCTGAGCGAAATTCTTACTTCGGCTTCCGTTGGCGATTTGAAATTGTAATCTCCGTGCTCCTCGCGAACGCTTGCGCTTATCGAAACGTCGGAAATATTTTTTGAAAGTTCCACGCGATGAGTAAATGGAATATTTTTCTTAGCGCAATATACCGGTGAGGAGTCACAGTCCGAAAGATAGAGAATTTGAGCGTTCACAAAGCCTTCCACCACCGCGGACGAACCCTCGATATATGTATTTTCAACATATGGCTCTGAAATAAAATTATAAATCTTTTTCATGGTAGGCATTGAAGACGAGAGCTCTATCGTATCATTTACACTGCACGTGGAATTGGAAGTGTCGGCTATTTCGTTTATATTTATGCTTTTTCTCACAACATTCACTTCATAATCGGGACTGTAAACATCGGATATAACGTCAAATTGCTCGTCTTCATATGCTCGAATAAGACTACTCACTGAAATATTAACACAAATTTCATTTTTTTCGCCGCTTTCATCGCTCCTTGCTTCATACGACGCACCAGTGATAGCGTAATCGATATCGGAATACATTTCCGGTGTTATTCCGTCAACATCTATAATTTCGGTAAAAGGAATTTCATTTTCTATATAATAGATATCGTCATCGCGCGTGTAAAGAGTATTTACAACAGCGCATCCTTTGGCAACGACTTTATTATTTACAACTTTCATATCTCCGCTTTCAAGGCGTATATCCGATTTTAAAATATCATCTATACTCGGATTTGAACCGGGGATTTTCAAATCTTCTTCAATTTCAAACTTATTCTCACTGCACACGGCAAGGTTAAAATATTTTACGGTTTCGTTTTTCACGGGAATTGACGAATCGGAAGTAATGCCCGAAACCACCGGTGCAACGCTTGAATTAATAATATTTGTTTCAAGCGACACAACCGCTTTAACATTTATTTTCCTGCTGTTTTGAATATGGTATTCAATATGCCTCACGTCTGATTTTACATAATTAAACATCTCTTCTTCCACGCCGACAACTTCTATCTGTTGTGAAAAAGGTGTTTTGAACCTTATGCTTTTAGCCCGTATTTTTTCTTCGTCACCGGAATATAAAATAGTATAATCTATAACGCCGGAAACTGTAACATGGTCTTTTTGAATATATTTTTCTGTAACCGACGATATTGCATTTACTTGAAGAATGCTTAGCACGTCCGGCTTAAAATCCGGCACAATGATATCTGTATCTACCACGGTTCTTACATTTGCCGCTTTAAGCGGTTCATTAATTTGAATATTGAGTGTGTCCAACTCCAACGACATTTTCTTCCTCCTAATAAATTTTATTGCTTTTAGCCGAGCGGTTTCCTGCCTTGCTTTTAATTAATTTATATG
>CAZSIY010000213.1:0-2882 GCA_964606825.1 uncultured Oscillospiraceae bacterium
GACGACAGACTGTACAAATGCTGAATTAATACCATTTTAAAAAGAACAACCGGGTTAATGCTCGGTTTGCCGTTATCATTGCAGTACAATTCTTCCACAAATTCATATATTTTGGAAAAATCTACCGCAACACTTATTTGACGGAGCAAGTGGTCTTGCGGCACTGACTCCTCTATACTTACCATTGTTGTTAGGTATTTGTTTTCGTAGCCTTTTTTCATCATCTTTCATCACCCAAGTATATTATTCCACAAAACGAAGAAAAAGCCCAGATAAATCTGGACTTTTTCGACAGTCTGAGCTTCCCCGCAAGGGGAAGTCTTGTGTCAACAAAAGCGCAGTCCTCGTTGGTAAAGATATCTGAATGAGCAAGATATGCAATTCCTCAGTTAACTATCGGTGACAGCTCCCTTTAGTCAAGGGAGCCTTTTGTATGCGTAAGTTTTATCGCATTGCATAAGTTCTTCGCGGTGGGTAAATTAAAATTCCAATGAGGACTGCACCGCCGATGCCACGAGGCTCCCCTTGTTGCAAGGGGAGCTGGCGGCGGTAGCCGTCTGAGGGGATAAGAACTTATCAAACGCCGCTCTCCGTTTCGCTAAGGCTCAACATGCCTTAACCGAGCACACGTTTACTTCGCCTCATTTGCATACCTTACAAAGCAAACCGCGTTTTGCGGCGAGCGTACTACTCAAAATAAAAATTAATATTTTCACAACAACAAAACTTTTTCATCTCTTTACAAGTCTAACATATGAAAGGAGCTAATAAAATTGAACGTGCGCACAAAATTCGAAAACTACATAACGCAAAATTTAGACAGCGTTTACAGATTTGCCTATGTATATACAAAAAACAAGGAATATGCCGAAGACGTGGTAAGCGAAAGCATAGTTCGTGCTCTCGGTTCGATTTGGAAAATAAGAAATCCGGAGCATATGCAAACTTGGTTTTATCGCATTATCATAAATACTGCAAATACATATCTTAAAATGCAACAAAAATTATCACCGACAGACAAGGTGCCCGAAGTGGGAAAAGAGGACGATTACTCAAAAATAAGCCTTGAAATGTTGCTTAATTCGCTAAACGATGACCTTAGAGTAATTGTTACTCTGCGCTATTTGGAAGATATGAAAATCAGTGAAATCGCAAGCGTGCTTAGTATGAACGAAAACACCGTTAAAACGCGGATCTACAGGGCGCTTAAGATTTTGAAAATACATTGCGACGATCAGGAGGTTTAAAAAATGAAAGAATTATTTGAAGAAGCAAAAATTGAGTACGAAAATATCAAATGTGATGATGAGTTTAAAAGGAGAGCAAAAAATATTATGAAAAATCAAAAGAGAAAACACGGTATTGGCATAGGTACGGTTTCAGCCGCGGCGCTTTGCGTAATAATGCTGAATACATTTTCCGCAATTCCTATAGCGGCTCAGGGAATACCCGTTGTGGAGACTATTGTAAACGTGATGACTTTCGGAAGATTTGAAATGCATGACGGAGGATTTGATGCCGACATTAAAACGCCGAAAATCGACGGCCTTTCCGACAAGAAACTTGAAGAAAAGTTAAACGCTGAATTTAAAGAAAACGCCGATGCGATAAAAGCTCAATTTGTGGAAGATGTTGCCGAAATCAAGGATAAATTCTCCGACGGCGCTCATATGAGCATCAGTATGGATTACGACGTAAAAAGCAATAATGACGATTATCTTTCACTTGATGTGTATGTTTTCAATGCGAGCGGATCTTCGTCTACCAAACATAGCTACTATAATATAGATAAAAGGACAAATTTCGCAGTAACACTCGACGATTTGTTTGAAAATGTGACGAATTACCGTGAAAAAATAAAGAATTATGTTTATTCGGAAATGGTAAGGCGCAACACAGAAGAAAACGGACTTTTCTGGCTTGAAAATGATGAGTTCGGTTGGGAGGGAGCAGAAAAAGCTCTTGATGAAAACGATAAGTTTTATATAAAACCAAACGGTAAAATTGTTGTATGCTTTGATAAGTATGAAATCGCCGCAGGAGCAGAGGGGTGTCCGGAGTTTGAGCTTCCCGACGTGTTGGAGTAGAGTGTGAAATGGATAAGTACATTCTTCATTTGATAGCAATGTAATCCCCAGGCGCCTACGGCGGCATGTCATTTAAGGGGATAATCCTTTACAATCGCAGAAGGATTATCCCCCCCTATTTTGTTGATAACACTTGATTTTTTTATTCGTTCGATGTAAAATACAGTTATCAAACATTAAGGGTGATTACATGAAAACCACGGCGCTAATAGGAAAAAGCGGAACGGGAAAGAGTTACAGTTCCATAAGACTTGCGGCAGAAAAGAATATAGAATACATTATTGACGATGGCCTGCTTATAAGCCGAAGTAAGATAGTTGAGGGAGTATCGGCAAAAAAGGCGCAGACAAAAATAGGCGCTGTAAAACGGGCGATTTTCGAAGATGAAAAGCTTCGTTCAAAAATGGCAGAAACTGTAAAGGAGCTAAATCCAAACAGCGTGCTTATTATCGCAACAAGTGAAAAAATGGCGCAACTGATACTTAATCGGCTTAATTTGCCGAATTTCAGCGAAATTGTGCATATTGAAGATATATCCACCGCAGAAGATATACGCCGAGCAACGTTGAGCCGCGAAACTCAGGGAAAACACGTTATTCCCGTGCCCATGGTGGAAATAAAAAAGACATTTTCGGGATATTTTATGGACCCTCTAAGCGTTTTTCGCCGCTCAGCGCAAACGAATGACGAAAGCCGCTCAATAGTTCGCCCGTCGTACAGTTATTTGGGCAATTTTGTAATAAATGATACCGTGCTTGCCCGCATTGCGCGAATTGAAATAGGTAAAACAGAGGG
>CAZSIY010000214.1:0-2873 GCA_964606825.1 uncultured Oscillospiraceae bacterium
ATAAAATACTTTTCGCATATGTTGCTCCGGGTAAGGAGGTACAGCCGCTTTTGGCGGCAATGGTATTTCTCGTGTGTATATCTCTTGCTGCGAGTTTGATTGAGTCTGTAAAAAAGCTGGCAGTCGGCAAAATTAAAAACAGTATGAAAACAGAGCTTGAAGGGGCGGTAATGATGCGAATTTTGTCACTTCCGGCTTCGTTTTTCAAAACTCATGGCGCGGGTGAACTTGCGGGAAGAATGAAGTCAGTGTCACTTCTCAGCGCGTCAGTTGCGGAAGCTTTAGCTTTGAACGGCGTTACGGCTTTGTTTTCCCTTGTGTGTTTGATTTGGATTGCAATTTTTGTTATGCCTTTGTTTTGGGTGTCGGCGTTTTCTGTTTTTATTACAGTTATGTTTTTGGTTTTGTCGGTAAACTCTCTAAAAAAACTACGGCAAAGTCAAACCGCCCTTGCGGCAGAAGAACAGGAAATAAGCTATTCGCTGATTTCGGCGGTTTCGAAAATAAGGCTCGTCGGCGCTCAAAAGCGCGCCTTTGCGAAATGGGGCAAAAAGTACGCTTCAAGAGCTAAAAAAACCTATAATTTGCCTGCTGTCGTAAAATACAAAAGAGCTGTCGAAGCGATTATAACGGCACTTAGCGGCGCGTGTATCTATTATGTTGCCGCAAAAAACAATCTTTCCGCATCAGATTTTTATTCGTTTATAGCCGCTTTCGGCGTTGTTACCGCATCGCTCGCCGCTTTTGCGGAAAATTCGGACAAAATGGCAGATATAAAGCCGTCGATTGAAAATATAAAAACTTTTTTCGATGCGGAACCCGAAATTTCTTCCGAAAAACAGCTTGTAACGCATATTTCGGGCGGTATAGAATTAAATAATGTAAGTTTTGGTTATGACGACGGCAAAAATGTGCTTGACAATATTTCGCTTAAAATTCGCCCGGGAGAATATGTTGCTGTTGTAGGCAAAACAGGATGTGGAAAATCTACGCTTATAAGGCTTCTTTTGGGTTTTGAAACGCCCCAAAAAGGTGCCGTGTATTACGACGGAAAAGACCTCTCAACTCTTGACCTTAAAACTTTGCGTAGAAGGATAGGCATTGTTCTTCAAAACGGAAAATTGTTTGCAGGTGATATATTTTCAAACATAGCAATATCTTCGGTCAATCTCACTTTGCAAGAAGCGTGGGAAGCTGCAGAAAAAGCGGGAATTGCCGAAGATATCAAAAATATGCCCATGGGTATGAATACCCTTGTGTCTGAGGGCGGCACAAATATCTCGGGCGGTCAAAAGCAAAGAATATTGATTGCCCGCGCCTTGGCGGCAAAACCGCGCATTATAATATTTGACGAGGCCACAAGCGCGCTTGATAATATTACTCAAAAAACAGTGTCCGAAACTTTAGACTCGGTAAAATGCACTCGAATAGTTGTTGCCCATAGGCTCTCAACCATTGAAAAATGCGGAAGAATTATAGTTTTGGATAACGGAAAAATTGCCGAAGACGGCACTTATGACGAACTTATGGAAAAGAACGGATTGTTTGCCGAGCTTGTTTCGGCTCAAAAAATTTAAAAACTCATATATTTCAGACAGAGAATATTGCAATTAAAATTACGTTTTTTTAGGCTCCCTACGTGTAAGAGGAGCCTTTGGTAATATGGCAAATCATTATTTATCATGGCATAAAAGAAAGGTTATTTTGTCGTTTTGACACATTTTTATAAACTCGGTGCTTTTTTCTATGCAAACCGAGGCGCCGGTAGGGAGTTGATTATCAATACATTTCCTTTTGTAACATTCGTCGCCCACTATAACATATGTTTTTCCAGCGTTTTCTAAGTAAACAATGCAAGAACCTACGGAATGTCCGCCGATTTTTACAGCTTTTACGCCTCGGCAAATTTGCTTTTCATCTTCAAACAGCGATAATTCGGTATCTTGCGGGAAATATTGTTTTCCGTTTTCGTATTCATCTTTTTGAACATGAATTTTTGCATTTTTGAAATATTTTACACATTCCGCATGGTCGTGGTGAGTGTGGGTTATTATAATGTCGGTAATGCTTTCAGCTGACACGCCGATGTCGCTCAGCGCCTTTATCGGTCCGCAAAAATCCCTCATTTCAAATCCTGGCATCGTTTCGCAACCGGCATCTGCCAAAATCATTTTTTCGTCGGTTTTTATCAAATAAATCATGAAAACTATCGGTACCGATTTGTCGGGATTTCCGCCTTGAAAAACCATGCTCTCCGACAACACGGATTTTCCGTATTCTACCGGTATTATCTCCATAAGATCACTCCTTGTATTATATAATTATAGTTTAAATATCCATTTTCACGGATATATGCTATACTGTTATTAGATACTGTGGATTAGTTAATTTCTCCTACCACAGTCCGTAACAGACGATTTGAGTAAAGTAAAAGTAGGGCTTGAAGCCACAGGACATTACTCATACAATCTGCTTGGGTATCTTCTTGATAAAGGTTTGCCCACCTTTGTCATCAATCCTCTGCATACCAATCGGGTCAAATGCAAAACTGTTATTCTCATATGGAAAAATGAGGCTCACGGTATTTGAGATACGTTCTTTTCAATGAGACCAAATTTGTTTGCAATTGGGATTCATCCTTTGGTGAATATCTTGCTAAAAAGCAAAACGAGGGTAAGCATTACAACGTTGCTGTCTCTCACGCCGCAAAAAAGCTTGTGCGATTGATTTACCACTTAGAGAAAACAGTTCAGCTTTACAAAGCTGCTTAATCTTTTCGTTTCAATATTTTTTGATGAGCAACTTAGGTTGCTCTGTTTGCCATGCATTTTTCAATGTTCAAACTGATTATTTCGACCAACTAAAATTTTTTT
>CAZSIY010000215.1:0-2857 GCA_964606825.1 uncultured Oscillospiraceae bacterium
CATAGATGTTTTTGATACAATATGTAATGCAACAAATGAGAGGCAACTGGAAGCTGCAAAAATTGCTTCCGATGTTGACATGATGGTGGTAATAGGCGGCAGCCACAGTTCCAACACCCAAAAACTGGAGCGAATATGTAAAAAGTATTGTAAGGATACTTATCAAATCGAAAATTTTGGGGATTTTCCCCAAGATATATATATACCAAAGAAAATTGGTATAACCGCAGGTGCTTCAACACCTGTGGCAATCATTAAGGAGGTAGTCGAGAAGATGGAAGAAATGCAGAAAAACAGCGGCGATAGCTTTGCTGCAGAATTTGAGGAGTTTGAAAAATCTCTTATCACTTTAAATACAAGGGATATAGTGAAAGGAACCGTTATTTCGGTTTCTGACGCCGGCGTAAGTGTAAACTTAGGCTATAAGTCCGACGGTTTCGTTCCCGCATCCGAAGTTACGGATGACCCGAACGCAGACATCAAGGCACTTGTTAAACCCGGTGACGAGGTTGAGGCTTTTGTAGTAAGAGTAAATGATGTTGAAGGCGAAGTTACACTTTCCATGAGAAAGCTCATCGCCATGAAAGGTATCAAAGAAATCGAAGATGCTTTTGAAACTCAGGAAATCCTTGAAGGAAAAGTAGCTCAGGTTGTAAACGGCGGTGTTATCGTTGTTTCCAAGGGCGTAAGAGTATTTGTGCCCGCATCACAGGCTTCTGACAGATATTTGTCTGATCTCAGCATACTTGTAGGCACAACAGCAAGTTTCAGAATTATCGATATCAAGAAGATGAGAGGCAGAACCAAAATCGTAGGTTCTATAAAGAGCGTTATCTCTGAGCAGAAAGCGGCGCTTGCAGAAAAATTCTGGAGTGAAGTTGAAGTTGGCAAGAGATATCAGGGTGTTGTAAAATCCCTTACAAAATTCGGTGCTTTTGCCGATATCGGCGGCGTTGACGGTCTTATACATATTTCGGAATTATCTTGGGCAAAAATCAAGCATCCTTCCGAAGTTGTAAATGAGGGCGATGTTGTTGACGTATATGTAATCAGCTTTGACAAAGAAAGCGGAAAGGTTTCTCTCGGATTTAAGAAAGCGGAAGACAATCCTTGGAAGAAAGCCGAAGAGTTGAAGATTGACGACGTTATCGATTGTAAAATCGTAAGAATTGTACCTTTCGGTGCATTTGCGGAGATTTTCCCCGGCGTTGACGGCCTTATTCACATTTCACAGGTTGCCGATAAGAGAATTGGCAAAGTGGAAGATGAACTTATGATAGGTCAGCACGTAAAAGCAAAAGTTGTTGAGATTGACCTTGAAAAGAAGAAAATAGGTCTCAGCATAAGAGCTTTGCTTTCAAACGAAGCACCTGCCGAAGAAGCACTTGAAGCTACTGAGGCTGTTGAGGCTCCCGCTGAAGAAACAGCAGAAGTTACAGAATAATTTTGCATAATTACGAATGGGGTTGCCGATTTCGGCAATCCCATTTTTAAAAATGAGGTGAGTGCATTGAAGAGAATTTGTGTCTTATTGTGTGCGTTGCTGATTTTTGCAATGCCGATTTTTTCCATTGCGGCGGCAAAAGATATAATAAACGGCGAGCAGGAGTGCCTAATCCTCGGTACCGTAAAAGATATCGGCGATAAATATACCACCGTAAGTGTGGATAATACTGTCGGTGAGCAAATGCCCACATTAATCGGCAGTGATGTCTTAATAGAAAAATTTTCGTATTCATATTGCTCCGACCATATAAGCACGGAGTTTAATCAGCCTAAAATAGGGGATAATATTTTCGCTTCCGTAAATGCTTGGGGCGAAAACTACCGTATTGAAAATGGGGCTTACAAAGTGGACTCCAGCGAGCAAAAAAATTGTAGCACTTTGGTTTACCGCGATATGAACGGCGAAGATTGCCTGAATGAAGCTGTGGAAATAGCATATTTTATTCGTTCAAACGGTAAAATAGTAAAATTTTCAGCTGAGGAAGACGGAAAAATATTTGCCGTAAACGAAGACGATAAAACTCTTATCTATCCTCTTGCGGGCAACCAGTGCGTAAAATTTGTAGATAGCGACGGAAAGATAATCGAGAATTTCGAAGAAGATGTTATGCCAATAGTTTCTCCTGAGGCACACGAGGCAAGGCATAAAGACAATCGCTGGATTATAGCGTTTTCCGTTATGATAGGCGGAGCCGCCGCGGGATTTTTGGCGTTTTATCTTTTTTTCGCCGGAAGGAGAGTATGATTTTGAAATTAAGTGAAAAGTCCGTTAAAACTCAAAGAATATACGACGGAAAAATTATAAAACTCGATGTTGATACTGTAACCTTGCCCGATGGCAATGAGGCAACAAGAGAAATTGTTCGCCACCCGGGCGGCGTGGGCATTGTGGCGATTGACAGTGATGACAATATATATCTTGTGCGCCAGTACAGAAGGCCTTATGACGAAATTTTGCTTGAAATTCCCGCCGGAAAACTCGATGTCGGCGAAAATCCCGATTGCGCCGCAATGAGAGAGCTTTCGGAAGAAACGGGATTTAATTGCGTAAATTTAAAATTTATAGGCAGTTTTTATCCGTCGGTGGGATTTCTTGACGAAAATCTGCGCATGTATCTTGCCACAGAGCTTACCGAAGGCGAGATACACACAGATGACGACGAGTTTTTAAAACTTGAAAAAATGCCCTTTGAAGATGCCGTAAACCTTGTTATGAGCGGCGAAATTAAAGACGGCAAAACCATTGCCGCAATTTTAAAAGTTAAGTTGATGCGCGGTTTACAATAAATTAGGCCAATTACTGCGCCGCTTATAAAATCTTTGCTTGACTATTTTGCAATAATATTATATC
>CAZSIY010000216.1:0-2852 GCA_964606825.1 uncultured Oscillospiraceae bacterium
CTTACGGCACCGTACATGCCGTCGGAGCAAAGAAAAACTATATCACCTTTTGAAACATACGTTTTAAATATGTCGATGTCTACCATGCTGTCGGAACCTACCGCTCTTGTGATAATATTTTTTTGCGGGTGACGTTTTGCCTCGTCTTTTGAAATAATGCCTTTTGAGACAAGGCTTTCAACGTATGAATGGTCTGTTGTAATTTGCTTTAACACGTTGTTTGAAATAACATAGAGTCTACTGTCGCCGACATTTGCCGTATAGAGCACATTGCCTATTAACAGTGCAACCACAACCGTAGTTCCCATTCCGATAAGCTCTTCGTCACTAAAAGATGCGGCGTATATGCTTTCGTTTGCCTCAAACACGGAAACACGCAAAAGGTCTTGCGCCTCTTCGTCGGTAAGCTTTTCGCTGTATCCTTCGAGAATTTTCGTAACGATTTTTTCTATTGCACTGTTGCTTGCGGTTTTTCCCCCGCGATGGCCGCCCATGCCGTCTGCAACAATAAGCAAAGCCGCGTTGTCGTCAATTTGCTTTGCAAAAACGGAGTCTTGATTTTCCTTTCTTATACGTCCTATATCCGTATCATAAGCTATTATCATATACCTGCCTCCTTTTCCAATGTCCTTTGGCGCCGCAACTGTCCGCAGGAAGCGCTTATATCGCTCCCGAGCTCCCTGCGAACGGTAACCGGTATGCCGTACTTTTCTATCACATTCATAAATCTATGAATTTTATTCATCGACGGCTTTTTAAAGTCGTTTTCTTCAACATTGTTCACAGGTATCAAATTAACATGGCAAAGCATGTTTTTAAGTTTTGATGCCAATATATGTGCACAGCGCTCGCTGTCGTTTACGCCGTTTATAACAGAATATTCGAAACTTATACGCCTGTTTGTTAGCTCTATATACATTCTGCATGCATCAAGCAGTTCGTCTACGGGATATGCCTTATTTACGGGCATTATTGTATTTCTTATTTCATCGTTGGGCGCGTGAAGCGAAATACTTAGAGTTATAGGCAGTTCATATTGCGCAAGTTTTTTTATATTCGGAACAATGCCGCATGTGGAAAGCGAAATATGCCTGTAACCGATGTTTATGCCGTTTTCGTCATTTACATTTTTTAAAAACTTTATTACGTTATCAAAATTATCCAAAGGTTCTCCGATACCCATCATTACGATGTTTGAAATTCTCTCGCCAATGTCTTTTTGTATAAAAAGTACCTGGTTTAATATTTCTCCCGGAGTGAGTGAACGAACCAAACCGCCTATTGTCGAAGCGCAAAATTTACACCCCATCCTGCAACCGACTTGACAAGATATGCATACGCTAATGCCGTGTTTATAGTACATAGCAACGCTTTCAACCATACTTCCGTCAGCAAGTTTAAAAAGATATTTTCGGGTTTTGTCGATTTTCGAAATCAAAAGCCTCTCTGTTTCCAAAGTGCTCACATAGCTTATCTCGGCAAGTTTTCTTCGAAGTGCTAAAGACAAATCTGTCATTTCGTCAAAAGAAGTAACCCCTTTGTGAAGCCACGAAAAAATCTGTTTTGCCCTAAAAGTTTTTTCGCCGAGTTCGGTAAGAAACGTTTTTAATTCTTCAATTGTCAAATCTTTTAAATCAATCATCTAAAATACCTTTTCCAACAGACTTATAAAAA
Source organism: uncultured Oscillospiraceae bacterium (assembly GCA_964606825.1). Taxonomy (GTDB): domain Bacteria; phylum Bacillota; class Clostridia; order UMGS1810; family UMGS1810; genus CAKSIN01. The sequence continues at coordinate 1,675 of CAZSIY010000216.1, forward strand.
ATCCGTCACATTTATTTTTATACGGTGTAAGTGTAATGTAGCCGTCGTTTTCAATTGCACAATCTATTTTATTGAGTTTGAAATTTTTGTTTCTCTCAAGGAATTTAAAGAGCTGTTCTTCATTTTCCTCGTTTGTGAGCGTGCACGTGGAAAAAAGCATTTTTCCGCCGCACTTTAAGTATTTGGCGCCATTGTCCAAAATGGTTGACGCAATTTTTGTAAGATGCGCTATGTCGCTTTCATTTCTTGAATATTTTATATCGGGTTTTCGACGAACTGTTCCGAGTCCTGAACACGGCACATCACAAAGCACGTAATCCGCAGTGTTCTCAAATTCGGGCATAAAGATCGACGCATCGCCTCTTCCGGCCTCTATTATGTCAATCCCAAGCCTTTTTGCGTTTTCATTGATTTTCTCTACCTTGCGTTCGTATATATCAAAGGCTATAATTTTGCCTTTATTACCCATTATTTCAGCCAAGTGGGTGCATTTGCCGCCCGGAGCGGCACACATGTCCAAAACAACCGAGCCTGTCTTTGGTGATAACGCAAGCGAGGCAAAAGCCGCAGATGAGTCTTGAATATAAAACATTCCGTTTTTGTAGGCTTTTAAATTTTCTATTTCTTTCATTTTTGAAATGCTTAAAAGACTATTTTCACAGTCGAATATATTTTCGACAAAATCACCCTCACAGCCTTGCTCAGTAAGCATTTTTAAAAGTTCGGGAGCGGTTGTTTTCAAAGTATTTGCCCTTAAAACCGTATTTGGTTTTTCTCCCAGCGATGAAAGAAGGTGTTCCGTTTCGTCGCCGAATTTTTGTTGCCATTTTTTTACAATCCAAAGCGGGAACGAGTACTTAATACTAAGTCTTTCGCTCTCGTCTTTTGGCAAAGTGAAATTTGTACCGTTATTCGAAATTTTTCTCATCACGGCATTTACATAACCCGCAAGTCTGTAATTTGCGGATTTTTTAACTATTTTCACCGTTTCGTTCACAGCGGCATTGCTCGGAATTTTGTCGGTAAAAAGAAGCTGATAGGCTCCCACGCGCAAAACCGCGAGCACATAAGGAGAAATTTTATTGATTTTTATATTTGAAGCATTTTTTACTGCTTCGTCCAAAAATTCAAGGTTGCGAAGTGTTCCCGAGCAAAGCTCCGAAACCAAACGCATATCC
>CAZSIY010000217.1:0-2838 GCA_964606825.1 uncultured Oscillospiraceae bacterium
AAACAAAATGATATATATTATTACAAAGATAATGAAATGGTTCAATATTTATCGACAAATATGCACGATAGATCTGCAATCTATCGGATTACCGATACAGAAGTAAGACGGACGAATAATAAAATGTGTCCCACATTAACAGCAAATATGGGAACATATCCAAACCGCGTGCCTGTTGTTTGGGATAATTATGGAATAAGAAAACTAACACTTGGGGAGTGCCTTGATTTTCAAGGATTTCCAAAAGACTTTTATTTTCCAAACAGTATAACAATCGATGATGCATATAAGCAAATTGGTAATTCGGTATGTGTGCCGGTCGTGAAAAGAATTGCGGAGAGAATACTAGATATTATGTGATTTATAGGAGAATATGTCTATGCCGACGCATTTTAACAAGAATTTATATGTAAAGGCATTGCAAATTATAAAGGATGCTGATGATTTGCACGATATTGCAATAGACCTAAAAAGAATTGAACAGTTGTTTTCGAGGGAACTAACATCAGAAGTTATGGAAGTTGCTAAATTGCTTGATAACAAACTTCGCCACAAATATCCTACCATTAACATAATGATAAATATTGCCAATAGCGTTCCAGTGCGCAATACATCTTCAACAGAGTGCGAATACAAACCGCTGGAATTTTTAAAAACGGATTATTATGGTATTATATGTGATACATTGCTGAAAAAGAGAATTATTTCATCGATAGAAGAATTTATAGAAAGACGAGATTAAAGATATGAACTTAGGAAAACTTGAAAGAATAAAAGATTTACGTAAAGTTTGGCCGCATGAAGCATTAGATTTTACACCGTGGCTGGCACAGGATGACAACATTGCAATGCTAAGTGATGCGATAGGAATAGATATTTCTGTTGACGAAACAGAGTCGACGGTTGGAAGCTTCAATGTGGATATTTATGCTACAGAAACAGATACGGGCAAGAAAATCATTATAGAGAATCAATTAGAGGAAACAAATCACGATCATTTAGGAAAAATCATTACATATGCTTCCGGCAAAGATGCAAAATTTGTTATTTGGATTGTAAAAAAGGCTCGTGAGGAACACCGTCACGCAATCGAATGGCTTAATAATCATACAGATAACGACATTGCGTTTTTCCTAATTGAAATTGAATTGTGGTCAATCAATAATTCAGATCCTGCTGTCAAGTTCAATGTTATAGAAAAACCGAATGATTGGGCAAAAGAAATAAAAAAAGCTGACAACAATATAAATGATACTCAAAAGTTAAAACTTGATTATTGGACGAGTTTTGTAGACTATGCTTTTGCAAATAATTCATTTAGTAAAGTGTTCAAAAAGAGAAAGCCCTCTACAGACCATTGGTATTCTGTAAGTCTTGGTAGTTCCGAATATCATATGTCGTTTTTAATGAATACTCAAAAGAATATTCTTGCTATAGAGGTTTATTTTAGCAATAACAAAGAACTTTTTAATGAATTTTATGCGGAGAAAGATAAAATTGAAGCATTAGCAGGAGTAAATCTTGATTGGCGAGAATTGCCGGAAAGGAAAGCCAGCAGAGTTCTTTATGAAACAATGGCAGATTTCAAAAATAAAGACAATTGGAACGAACAATTTGATTGGATTATGGAATATGCTGTAAAGATTGCAAAGGCATTTAAAAGTGTGTAATGGTTTTGTTTGTGAATGTAAAATGTATGAAATAAAATTTTATGTAACAAAAATTGTAATATTGTTGAATTACTGCAATTTTTGTAGTATAATATGAATAAGCGTGTAGCAAGATTTTGGGCTTGTGCTTCGCAAGCATTGACAAGAATGGAGGGGGTATTTGCTCATCTCTTTTATATCGCATTGATATACCTTTATATATTTTATGCAAGTTTATTCCGAGCATAATGAGTTGCTACACGCTTACCTATATGGAGTGTATATTATGAAAAAAATATGTGATATAAAAACAAGAAACGAATTAGCTGATTTTCTTAAAATTCCAAGACAGAAGTTCACGCAAATTCTATATTCTGTGTATCCTAATAATTGTTATACAACATTCGAGATACCCAAGAAAAAAGGTGGGACTAGAAATATAAGTGCACCAAATGATGTATTGAAGGAAATCCAACAGCGTATTGCAATGGCATTGATTGACTATAAACAAACGTTAATAGCGGATAATTGTATTTCAACTGAGGCATCGCATGCATTTGAAAAAGGAAAAAGTATTATATCAAATGCAAGAACACATCGAAACAAAAGATTTGTGTTAAATGTTGATTTAAGAGATTTTTTCGATTGTTTTCATTTTGGAAGAGTTTGTGGTTATTTTGAAAAAAATAAATTTTTTTTGCTAACACACGAAGTCGCTGTTATATTAGCACAACTATCATGTTATAAAGGAAAGCTTCCCCAGGGGGCGCCAACTTCTCCGGTAATAACCAATTTTATGTGCCAAATATTAGATTTAAAAGTCATTAACTTATCAAAAAAATATAAATTAGATTATACAAGGTATGCAGATGATCTAACATTTTCCACAAATGATAAGCGATTCATAGAAAGATACAGTGAATTTATTGATAGATTAGAGAAAATTATAAATTATGAGGGGTTTGAAATAAACAAAGAAAAAACCAGAATTCAGTATAATGACTCAAGACAAGAGGTCACAGGATTGGTTATAAATAAAAAAATCAATATTTGTCGTGATTACTACAGAGAAACCCGAGCTATGGCAAATAGGTTATATAGAAATGGAGAATTTACAATAAATGGAGTTGCGGCAACCATAAATCAACTGGAGGGTAGATTTTCATTTATTGATCAAATAGAAAAATAT
>CAZSIY010000218.1:0-2831 GCA_964606825.1 uncultured Oscillospiraceae bacterium
ACACATAGCAACACATCGTGCTTATATTATATAATTTTTTTTGCATAATTGCAAGAGTAAATTTAATATATTTTATTTGTTTGTAATCTATTCTAAAACTCAGCCGATTTTACCTTGCCGTTTCTGTATATCGTGTTCATAACTTGCATCAAATCAATCTCTTGAGAAGCGGTTGCCGAAATGCCCAACTTCAACATTCCGTCATCGGTACGGGCAAAACTCATATCCACAATCATAAACGCAAAGTCGGTAAGCGTGTCTACTATATAGTCAACGCACTCCTGGCTGTCTTCGGTAACAAACGAAAACTCGCGGTCAACCGATATGTGCATAAATTTTAAATCCTTGTGCAAAATAATTTGAACGAGAACTATCACAACTGTGGAAGTTATTCCTATAAAATACATTCCGCAACCGAGCGCCATACCTATTCCCGAAGTTGTCCATATTCCCGATGCGGTGGTAAGGCCGCGTATCGAAGATGACCTTACAAATATCACTCCGGCGCCCAAAAAGCCCACGCCGCTGATTATGCTGGCCGCAATACGCGAAGCGTCGAAATCGATATTGTATCTTCTTGTTACGTCAAGGCAACCGTACATTGAAACTATCATCATAAGAGCCGAACTTAAAGCGACTATACTGTGGGTTCTTATGCCCGCCTCTTTTCCGCGATTCTTTCTCTCATAGCCTATCGCTCCGCCACACGCAACGGACAAAAGAAGCCTGAAAAGAAACTCCAAATTCAAAAATATACTTTCGTTGCCGAAAAAACTTTGTAAAACTGCCTTCACTTTTAAAACCTCCGTCAAAATTAAATATACCAAAGGCTGTGCCCTTGATATACGTTTAACTTTTCTTTCACATTCATTTTACATACATTTTACACTAACTTTAACTCTTTGTCAACTTTTACAAAGATTTTCGTTAAAAGCGACAAAACGAACAAGAAAATCCATTATATTTCAATACAAAAAAGCCGTCGCGAAGCACGCAAACGACTTATTGGCAATATTTAAATTTCAAAACCCATTTTCAAAAGTTTTTTCTTTTCCTCTTCAAAACCGAAGCAAAGCGTGTCTTTCGAATGGCTGTCGCTCGACAAAATCACGCGCCCACCCTTTTCTTTTATGTATTCAAGCTGTTTCATGCTCGGATACACGCTTTTTTTATATCCGCGGGATATTGAGCCGGTGTTTACCTCAAAAGGGATATTTTTAGGCACAAGAGCATCTATTGCTTTTTTGTATGCCGATATATAGCGAGGGTTACTTTCGTCAAACAAGCACTTGTTTTCATTGAATTTTGATATCAAATCAAAATGACCTATTATATCGTTTTCGCCGTGAAGGCTTGCAACGGTTTCAAAGTAGTCTTCGGCAAGAGCAATAAAATCGCCGCCGTAATACTTTTCTGCCGCGTTTTGCAAAATTTCCGAATTTTCGTCAACGGGAATATACTCGCCGTATTTTTTTACGTAGTGAACGGAACCTATTGTGTAATCAAAGCCGCCGGTCGGCATGTCCGAATAGAAATCCTGCTCAATGCCGCAAAGAATTTTTATCTCGGAGGCATATTTTTCTTTTAAGAAGTCGATTTCGTTCCTGTAAGCACAATAATCCTCTTTTTTCATGCAATAGGATTTGTCGAAAAAAGTATACGAATGTGCCGAAAAGCCTATGCACTTCATTCCTTTTTTCACAGCTTCCGAAACTATCTCCTCGGGAGAATTTTTCCCGTCGCAATAGGTTGTGTGAATATGTAAATCCGTCATTTTGTCATTTTTTCCTGTTTAACTTTGTGGTCTATAACATGCCTTGATGCAAGCTCTTTTCTTATATCGTCAACGGATATTCCCGCTTCAACCATCAAAACAAGAGCATGGTACGCCAAATCAGCAAGTTCGTAAATCGTTTCCTTTTTATCTTCCGCCTTTGCCGCTATAATAACTTCGGTAGACTCCTCTCCCACTTTTTTGAGTATCTTGTCAAGTCCTTTTTCGAAAAGATATGTGGTATATGAACCCTCTTGCTTATCTGTTTTTCTTCCGCGGATAAGCTCATAAAGTCCGTCAAAAGAAAACTCTGCCAAGCTCTCGCTCTGCCATACAGGAGAAGTAAAACAGCTATCGTTGCCCGTGTGGCAAGCGGGCCCGTCTTTTTCCACCATAATTTGTAAGGCATCTTTGTCGCAATCGGCGGTAATCGACACTATATGCTGATAATTTCCGCTTGTTTCGCCCTTTAGCCAAAGTTCGTTTCTGGAGCGGCTCCAAAAGCAAGTAAGACCTTTTTCCATAGAAATTTCTAGGCTTTCTTTGTTCATATACGCAAGTGTGAGCAGTTTTTTCGAAACCGCGTCAATTACCACTGCGGGAATTAACCCGTTTTCGTCAAATTTCAATTCATCAATATTTATCATCATTAATCCTCCAAGCGTCTTACCGGTATATCATTTTCGGCAAGTTTGTTTTTTAAATCCTTTATATTTACCTCACCAAAGTGGAATATTGACGCCGCAAGACCGGCATCAACTTTGGGAAGCTCTTTGAAAAGCGCAACAAAATCGTCAGCGCACCCCGCCCCGCCCGATGCTATTACGGGCACGGAAACGGCATCACAAACGTCTTGCAATATTTCAAGGTCGAAGCCTTTTTTTACGCCGTCGGTATCGATTGAATTTAAAACCACTTCGCCGGCGCCCAAGTCCACACAGTGTTTTAGCCACTCTATGGCCTCCATGCCGGTGTCTTCTCTGCCGCCTTTGGCAAAAACTCTGAACACGCCGTCAACCCGCTTAACATCAGCCGATATTACAACGCACTGATCGCC
>CAZSIY010000219.1:0-2814 GCA_964606825.1 uncultured Oscillospiraceae bacterium
TGTAAATGCCGTCCATTCGTAAAAATAGATCGGCTAAAAACTCTCCTCACCTATATGAAAAAAATCGAGGTTTTTAAAGGGTGTTTCGAGGGCTTTCGGCAACATATTTACATTTTGTTTACAACTGCCATTGGAAATATCGCAAAATGCCCCTCATCTATATGCATGAAATAGGGCTTTTGTACACCCTATTTTTAAAAAATTTCTTCTATTGATTACAAACGCCCTCATTTAATAGCCATGGAAAAAGCAAAAGTTTAGGCTTTATCAAAAAACATCCCTCACCTATATGCAAAAAAATGGGCTTTTGGCACCCCATTTCGACGGCTTTAGACAATGTTTTTACAATTCGTTTACAATTCGTTTACAACTGCCGTTCTCTCAAACAAAAAATGCACCTTTCGGTGCATAAAATGATTTGTATTTATATATCCACAGTGCCGATTGCGGCAAAAGTCAGATAAAATCATAAAAACAGAAAAGGATGGCTCGCAATGAACCATCCTTTTGATTTATTTAATTGTCTTTTTGCTTTTCCGTTTGTCTTTCGTTGCTTCAAAACTTACATTCACAAGGAATTGGATCATATCGTCAAAAGCATCGGCCAGAATAACGGAAATTCAATGAAGTTTGTTCATATGATATGCCGGGCGGACACCGTCAGCTACACCGAATGATTCAAATATCACGGTGGGCAGTTTGAGATTAACAACATCGATCACCTCATCACTGTCAAGCCAAAACTTGCGCCGTGAGCCCTTCATCACAAGGGCATACCACTTGTGGTTGTCCGTATGCCTGAGCACTACTGTTTCAAAATCATCGTCAAATGGATAGTCCGGCGATGTGCCTATGTATTGAAACAGTATTCAAACCACTCTTGCTTTGTCATCGCCCAACTTCCCATTATGTTTTTAATAGATATAATTATTTTATTAGCTTGTCCAAAAAAGTATGCAAATCCATATATGGGACATCAAATCCCTTGCAAACATTTGGAATATGCAAATCACCTGTTTTCTCATCTCCACTACGTTCATTTGTAACAACACATCCGTTATTAACAATAGCTGTGGCAATTAAAAACGGATCCCCGTTTGAATTGGATGAACTCTTCATTTTAATCATGGTAGGGTATTTTTTTAATATGCCCTTAGTCTGTTCCTGTATTTCTTTTGATAAGGGTAAGAAGAACTCTTTTCGATGTTTTGACCATTCAATCAAATCATCATCTTTGAGCTCGTCTAAAATTTCAATGCTCGTTATCAGCTCGCCATTTTTAATAAGCTCATCAAATGCTTCCCAAATCGGTGCAAATGTTTTTTTGGACATATTATACTCTTTCGCCGCATCTATTAAAGCACACGCATCTATAACATATACTGTTTTCATTTGAACATCACCGCCTGTTCTATGCTTCCGATGTGTTTACTATTCACACCGAGTGCCTTACACATTTCTCCGTGGGTAATTTTTCCCGATGCGTGTGCCATCAGAACGGTTCTCGGCAAAAGAAAACCATTCTGATTCAAGTATTTAACGTGATAATGTACAGGAATGTTTTTGCCTTTTCTTGCCATCTCGATACGTTCAATGTTCGCATTGTATTCATCGGTGATGATGGTAAGCAATTCAAAGAATGTTTTTCTGTCAATAACAGCGGTCTCGTACATCCTTCTAAGCACCGATATGGTACTAACACCAAAGCGACCAGCTATGCGATCTATACAAATTGAGTCAATCATTGGGGAACGCGCGGTGCATTCGTTTGCAATTTGCTTAAACGAAACTTTAGGCATTAATGTTTCTGCTGCTATGCGATCGCAAATAGTTTCTTCTTTATCGCTATGCTCATCAATATCTATTGTGCATAAAGAGGATGACCTTCTAAAAATGTGCGCTAATTCGTGAAACAAAGAAAATACTTTGGATTTATCGAAATCCTTGTTGTTTATTCCGATGATTGGATATGAATCGAAATAGATGGAGATACCTTTCATTTCTTCAATGCTTACGCCGGAAATCTGAGCAACAATAATGCCATTCCGCTCAATAATATTGCGATAGTAATTGAACGGATTGCTACCATATGCACTTTTGGTACGCAAAGGTGTATCCAAACCTAAGTAATCACGAATTGCGGATGCTATTTCAGCAACATTATCGTCTATGATATGAGGAATACTTCTTACCGGCATATTATCTTCAGAAAACTCGACAATGCTGTCTCTGTTAGATTCGATGCGCTGTATTTCGCTCCAGAGTGCATAGCTTAAATCATCAGTATAATATCCCTTCAAAGTACGGCGGTCTGTGTATCGTTTGATTTTTTTAGATGGTGGATCAGAAATATAAAACGCTGCAAAAGGCAGTTTGTAGATTGATGCCAATTTTTTTGCCTCTGTAATCGACGGATAATCTTCGCCGTTTTCCCATGCGCTTAGATTTTTTGCCGTGATAACTGGAAACGCTTCTTCAACCGCTTCCGGCGTCCTAAATGGTGTTTCAGAACGAGCCCACACAAGCATTTCTGAATTTATATACGCATATTTTTTTCTTCCCATAAATAACACCTCCTTGCTTTTTAGTTTTTCTATGGCAAATGATAATTTACATTAGCTTGCTCACGAAATAATATAACCTCATTTTTAAGCACCATTTTGAGCGAAGAAATTATTCAATTCAATTATTAATGGTACAAGAATGTATTGGAAGTAAGATTATAATAATTTATCTACGTAAACATTTTTATACGATCAGCTATTCGTTGGATAACCGGCACACACACCGAATTACCAATTTGCTTATAAGCAT
>CAZSIY010000220.1:0-2801 GCA_964606825.1 uncultured Oscillospiraceae bacterium
ACATAATTCTGATTATGTGGTAAATTTATTTTTCAGCACCTTAAAAGTCCCAATTTTTGTATTTGCATACGATGAATATCGCCGCTTTCCGTTGTATATATTCTGGTGGTTTCTATGCTTGAATGGCCCAAAATGTCTGCAAGCCTTACAATATCTTTTTGTAAAGAATAGTAAGTTCTTGCAAAAAGGTGTCTGAAATTGTGCGGAAAAACTTTTTCTTTGGGCACTCCCGCCATTTCACACAAATTTTTAAGCATTTTCCATATTGCGTATCTATCGAGCGGACGGCCACTTCTCGTAACAAACACCGCGCCGCTTTGTATTTCTTTTCTTGAGACGTATGATTTTAGCATTTTGCAAAGCGTTTTCGGCAAAAACACTTGCCTTATTTTTCCTTTGCAATTAATTACAGCTTGCCCCACCTTTATAGCATCTACGGTAACATATTTAATCTCCGACACCCTAAGCCCCGTGCTGGCGATTGTTTGCATTAAGTAGTAGAGACGCTCGCTGTTTTTGTTTTTTGCCGCGGTGAGGAGCCTTTCGTATTCCGATTTTGTGAGCTCTTTTGCCTTGTCGGAAAATATGCAACGCTGAATTTTCAAAGTTTTTACTTTTAATTCGTACCACTGCATAAACGTAAACAAGGCGTTAATTGACGATATGGCCGAGTTTACGCTTTTAGGAGCATATTTTTCGCAAAGATGCCTTTTGTATTCGAGAACCGTCGCTTTGGTGATAGCGCGGCTGCCAATTTGCGCGTAAAATGCCGAAATGTCTCGCATGTATTTTTGAACGGTGTTTTCGCTACGTTCTTCTTCATACAAATAGTTTTTAAAATTGATTATGATTTCATCGGTGATCATTCTCATTTTGCCACAACCTTTCAAAAGTATATCAAATTTATATTTTATCATAGGTTTGGGAATTATTCATTTGTTGTTTGAATTTTTTTAGAATTTTTTGAGATTTTTTTGAAGATGTAATTCTCATTTGTATGGTGTTTAAAGGCTTAGCACCTCAGTCATCTTGCTCTGACACGCTGTTTTGGTGGCTCTCTCCTCGGTCAAGCGCTAGCGCATGGGCGCTTTTGCATCTTGTATCAAAAAGGTTAAAATAATAACGTTTTATGCATTGAAAAAACATCGTTTTTGATATATAATGTGCTTAGAATAAAATCTGAGGTGATATATATGAATTTTTCGGGTAAAACGGCAATAGCCACTGGAGCAGCTTCCGGAATGGGATTTTTGTTTTCACAAAACTTTACTTCTTTGGGCGGAAACATTGTTATGTGCGACGCAAACGAAAATGCTCTTAGAGAAAAAGTTAATGAAATAAACGATGCGAAAAAAGGCAAAGCAATAGGCATTTTGTGCGACGTGAGAAGCTACGAGCAAGTGTGCGCCGCGCGCGACAAAGCCGTGGAAACATTTGGAAGCATAGACATACTTTGCAACTTTGCCGGCGGAACAGCAAGGCGCATGCTTAACGTAGGCTGGGGCGATGATTTCCCAGATGTGCCGATTGACGTATTCGACTGGGGAATTGACGTGAATTTAAAAGGTCCTTTCTACTTTGCTCACGCAGTTTTAAAGCAGATGCGCGAACAGCAAAGCGGCCTTATTATAAACATAGGTTCCATAACGGGTGCCGAAGGCGACCCGAGCGGCATGGACTACCCCACTGCAAAAGCTGGAATTATGTACGGTCTTACTAAATCGATTGCGCAATGGGGTTCGTATCATGGAAACATAAGGTGTGTTTGCGTATCTCCCGGACCGGTTCTTACAAGGGCCGAAATGTCAAACATGAAAACGCTTTTAAAAAGAGCCGCCGACCCGCAAGAAATTATTGACTTGATACTCTTTATCGCTTCCGAAAAAGGTCAATTCATAAACGGCGAAAACATTATGATAGACGGCGGAAGAAACGCCGCGGGAAGGAACTGCTGATGAAGTATTCTTTTTTTGGAAGCCCCAAGCCCACCCTTACTGTAATGGTGCAGGCGAATAGTCCTCAAAGAATTATAGAGCTCATAGACAAATCTTCTCCCGAGGGTGCTGAGGCATTCGGCATGCAATTTGAACAAATGGATCCCGAATTTAAAACAAAAGAGGTTTACAAAGAGCTTTTTTCCTATACAAAAGACAAACTCATTTATGCCACAAACTACCGTGGCGGCAAAAACGAGGGCAAAAGCGACGAGGTTTTGGCAAAAGAAATTATAGAAATTGCGGAGTGCGGAGCAGACTTGTGCGACATTATGGGCGACTATTTCGACAGGCAACCCGACGAAATGGCAAAAAACGAAGATGCCGTAAAAAAACAAATAGATTTAATAACCGAGATACACAAAAGAGGTGCAAAAGTTTTAATGTCATCCCATGTATACAAGTACATCCCCGCGCAAAGAGTGCTTGAAATAGCGTTGGAACAACAGCGCCGCGGAGCGGACATTTGTAAAATCGTAACAGGCGCATCAAATTATGAAGAAGAACTGGAAAATCTTAAAATCATCAATCTTTTAAAAGAAAATCTTAACGTGCCGTTTCTTTTTCTTTGCACGGGCGAATGTTCTATATTGAGAAGAATTGGTGGAAAGCTCGGCTGCTGCATGTATCTTTGCGTATACGAGCACGACAAGCTCGCAACTGCCGCACAACCGCTTTTAAAAGATATTAAAGTTTTAAGAGATTTAATTTAAGACTAACTATTAAAAGTCAAGAGGAAAATCAAAATTTAAAAAAAAATTTTAGTTGGTCGAAATAATCAGTTTGAACATTGAAAAATGCATGGCA
>CAZSIY010000221.1:0-2756 GCA_964606825.1 uncultured Oscillospiraceae bacterium
CTTCTACACTCTTATTGACGATGCCGTTGCAAGAGTTATTCGCTCAAACGGCGGCTACATTTGGGCATGCAAAAACTACGACGGCGACGTTATGAGTGACATGGTGGCAACCGCATACGGAAGCCTTGCCATGATGACAAGCGTGCTTGTATCTCCCGAGGGAATATATGAATACGAAGCGGCTCACGGAACTGTTCAGCGCCACTACTACAAGCACCTCAAAGGCGAGGAAACGTCTACAAACAGCGTTGCCACAATTTTTGCTTGGTCGGGCGCTTTGAGAAAGCGCGGCGAGCTTGACAATCTCCCCGATTTGTGCTCATTTGCCGACAAACTCGAAAAGGCAACCGTTCAAACAATCGAAGACGGTGTGATGACAGGCGACCTCTACGCACTCTCATCTCTTGAAAACAAGCAAAAAACCAACACAGAGGGATTTTTACACGCGGTAAATGAGAGACTTGCCATAATGATGTAAATTCAACCGAAAGCGCATTTTTTGCCTCACAAAGGCATTAAATGCGCATCGTACAAAAAACAATGAAGGGATAATGAAAAATGGAAAGAGAACGACTTAAAAGCCGCCTCGGATTTATACTTTTGAGCGCGGGGTGCGCGATAGGCATCGGAAACGTGTGGAAATTCCCATACATGGCGGGACAATACGGCGGAGGACTTTTTGTGCTCATATACCTGTTTTTCCTCATTGTGCTGGGAGTTCCCGTTATGACAATGGAATTTGCTCTCGGAAGGGCAAGTCAAAAAAGTCCGGTAAAACTTTACCAAGAGCTTGAACCAAAGGGTTCAAAATGGCACATTCACGGCGCTCTTGCAATGATAGGAAACTATCTTCTCATGATGTTCTATACAAGCGTTACCGGCTGGATGATAAGCTATTTTGTATCTACTGCAAGCGGAAAATTTGTAGGAATGAATACCGAGCAAATCGGCGAAGCATTTTCCACCCTTACCGCAAATACGCCACTTATGACGCTTTACATGACAATAGTTGTTGTAGTGGGTTTTGCCGTTTGCGCAATAGGCCTTCAAAACGGCCTCGAACGCGTTACAAAAGGCATGATGATAGCACTTTTGGGAATTATGATTGTACTTGCCGGATACAGCATGTTTTTGGACGGAGCAAAAGAAGGCCTTTCTTTCTACCTTGTGCCCGATATTGACAAGGTGAAAAAAATCGGCCTCGGAAACGTAATAGTGGGTGCGATGAACCAATCGTTCTTCACGCTGAGCCTCGGCATAGGTTCCATGGCGATTTTCGGAAGTTATATAAACAAAGAGCGTTCTCTTTTGGGAGAGGCGGTAAATGTTGCCGTGTTGGACACGTTCGTTGCTCTTTGCTCGGGTCTTATAATATTCCCGGCGTGCTTCTCCTACGGAGTTGAGGTATCTTCCGGTCCCAACCTCATATTTATCACTCTTCCCAACATATTCAACAATCTCCCCTGGGGAAGACTTTGGGGAAGCCTGTTCTTCGTATTTATGACATTTGCGGCGTTTTCAACCGTTCTTGCCATATTCGAAAATCTCATTTCCTGCACGAGGGATTTGACGGGTTGGTCAAGAAAAAAGGCATGCGTTATAAACTGCTTGGCAATGCTTGTGCTCTCCATGCCATGTATTTTGGGATTTGGCGCTTGGAGCGGATTTGCTCCTTTGGGCGAAGGAACTAACATAATGGACCTTGAAGACTTTGCCGTAAGTAACATGCTTTTGCCGCTGGGTTCGCTCATATTCGTGCTTTTCTGTACTTGCCGCTACGGCTTCGGATGGAAAAAATTCGTAGAAGAGGCAAACGAGGGCAAAGGACTCAAAGTTTCAAACAAATTGAGATGCTATATGACATACGTTTTGCCCGTTATAATAATAGCACTTTTCATCGTGGGAATTGTGCCCTACATTCAAAAATTATTCTAAACATAAAATCCGTCGATGCGCAATCGGCGGAGTTATTTTTTTACTTCAACGGCGTATTTTCCGGGTGACACGCCTTTGTATTTTTTAAATATGTGTATAAAGTAGCTCAAATCGTTAAAGCCACAGTTATAGCATATTTCGGTTACGCTTTTGGTTTTTTCGGCAAGCATTTCGCAAGCCGCCTCCACTCGGTACACCGTTATGTATTCAAAAGGCGTTTGCCCCACGGTTTCGGTAAAATATCGGCTGAAATAATTCGCGCTCAAATTGCACGAGGCGGCAAGTTGCTCCAAAGTGATTTTCGATGCGTAGTTTTCCTCGATAAACGCCATTGCCGATTTTATTTTTTCGAGCTTTTCGTTCGGCAAAACGGCAAGTTTATCGGACATTCGCGACATTTTGGCGCATATCGCGTGCAAAAGGCCTATAATTTCAAGCTCAAAACCGCGCTCTCTTTGCTTTGCGATTTCAAAAATTCGCTCTATACTTTCATCTCTTCCCAAAACAGCGGCGCTCTGAACATACGTTTTCACGATTTTTCTGCACTTCGGCGTGCCGTAAAGCACCGACGGCGAAAAAACCAGGCACCGATATTTTGCCTCTTTCGCAACAGCGCTGTGCATAATTTCTCCCGGTACAAATGCGCTCTCGCCCTCCGCAAGCGTATATTCGCTTTCGTTTAATTTTAGGTTGAGAGAGCCTTTTTCCACGTAAATTATCTCAAAATCCTTGTGCCAGTGCATTTGCATTTGGTACCTGGGGTGCATGGCATCTATTTCGTAAAATTCAAGCGGAAATTCGGGAGTTCCCCTATTTAATTT
>CAZSIY010000222.1:0-2727 GCA_964606825.1 uncultured Oscillospiraceae bacterium
CCTAAAGCTCTCATCGTCAATCGGGAGCTCGGCAGCGTTTTTAACTGTTATTTCATCGCTTGTGAAGTATTTGCAAGTTGCAATCGGCATTAAGCTGTAATTGCCGAAATCTTTCTTTTCTCTGGCTATTCCGTCTGAATTTTTTTCCTTTAAATCCGACACCTCCACCGCTTTGTCGATATGAAGCGGGCGGAGCTTTCCGTCGGCGCCGCGCCTTGCGTAGTCATACACACGGTATGTTACGTTTGAATTTTGCTGTATTTCGCATATCATAATACCGGCACCAATTGCATGCACGGTTCCTGGCGTTACAAAAAACACGTCGCCCTCTTTTACTCTTACGCAATTGAGCACATCGGTAAGCGTGTTGTTATTTATTCTCTCGCGATATTCTTCTTTTGTTATATCCTTGGAAAATCCGTAGTACAAGCACGCGCCCTCATCTGCCGAAAGCACATACCACACTTCGGTTTTACCGAACTGTTCCTCGTTTTTCAAAGCGTATTCATCATCGGGGTGCACCTGCACAGACAAATTTTGCTTTGCATCGATAAGTTTTATCAAAATAGGAAAATCATCAAACGCGCCGCCTCTTTTTCCGAGAACGGATTTTCCGCATTTTTCTATGTAATCGGAAAGGGTAATTCCTTTGTTTTCTCCGCTTGCTACAACGCTTTTTCCGTCTTTGTGGGTCGAGAGTTCCCAGCTTTCGGCAACAATGTCGTAATCGGATTTTTTGCCGTATTCCATTCGCAATTTCACACCGCCCCAGAGATAATCTTTAAATGCAGGTGAAAGTAATATGGGTTCATTCACATGTCACACCTCACTTATACTCTTTTAAATATCGGCAAACAATTCAAAGGTGCATCTACACTGATTTCTTGCCCACCGTCGTAAATTTTTCCGTCATTATACTGCCATTTTCCGCAAGGCAACTTAACACTTCGGGTAACAGCACCTTTTTTTAGAACCGGTGCTACTATAATGTCACTTCCGAGAACAAATTGATCCGTTACTTTTTCCAAACCTTCTCCCGGAAATTCATATTCCATAACACGCATTATAGGCTCACCCGTAACAGCGGCATTTTTTGCAAGGCTTATTATAAGATCCGAATATTCGGAATGAATTTTGGTGATTTTCGAAGCTATTCCAAAGTTTTCGGACTTTAACACACGCTTGGGCGAAATGGAGAATTGCATCATCGGGCAAAGAACGCTTGCTTCCAGCCAGCGAATGTAGAGCTCGTCATCAACACTTGTGGCATCGGGGTCAAAATAGCCATAGCATCCGCCGCCTACCATATCGGGGCAACCGAAATAATATCCCAAAATTCCCTGTTGCAACATATTGGGAAGAAGAAGTGTAATTCCCTCTTCGTGATCCCAAGACGGAATTTTGTCTTGAAGTCGGCAAACAAGCGGTCTGCCGCCGCAATTCCAAACACGGCGAAGCTCGTTAAACTCATACTCCGATGCAAGTTCGTCAAAAGAAGTGGTGTGTTCGCACGCCTCTTTTTGAATATATGTTTTGTCGTCACTTCTATACATGCATACATCGCCGCCGTCAAACTTAAAGCCGTCAACGCCATATTTTTTCATAAGGTTGTAAAGCTTACCGTTGAACCAATCGCGCGCTGCGGGATTGGTAAGGTCAAGAACGCATGAAAATCCGTTCCACCACTCACGAATGGCAAAATTACCGTCTTTGTCCTTTATAAGATAATCGGTATCTTTTATAGCACGGAAACAATCGCTGTCGGGCGAAATGTGTGGCGTAACCCAAAGCATAACCTTAAATCCGAGCTCATGAAGCTCATCTATCATCTTTTTGGGGTCGCGGAATTTGCGTGCGCAAAAATCATAATCGCCGTAGTCGGGCGCCCAGCCTTCGTCAATCATAAGTACACCGGGCTCCATACCCTCTCTTATGAGAGTGCGAGCATAGTTTAATATGTCATCTTCGTTTTGATTGTACATAAGCTCAATCCAAGTATTGTATTGAGGAACTTTCAAAAATGCTTCATTCGGGATTTTTCCGTCGAGAGAAAACATCTTTTCAGCCGCGGCAAGGTGAGCACATTTTAAATTTTCAAATCCTTCTTCAATAAAAACTTCGCTTTTGCCCTCGGCGGTTATTGCACCTTTATCAAAATTTATCACAAACGGCTTTTCGCTGTATATGTATCTTCCTTTGCTGGACACAAAAAGCGGCGAATACTGGTCGCATGCCTTGTCGCCTTTAATTAAATCAACAGTGAGAACATCGTCGCTTCCTATCGGAAACTTTGAACCGATATGCACAATACCACCATACCAAAACTCATCATTTAAAAAATTTGTTTTCATTATTTTTCCTCCATTGTAGTTTTTATTGATACATTGCAGTTTTCTCGCTTGCGCGCTCCACCGCATCTTTTGAATTTTTCCAATCTTCGTTTTTGTAGCGATAGTCGAATTTTTTTGTAAACCAACTCACGTCTTCAAGCACTCTGCCAATATTTTCTTTTTCTAGAGTAATGAGCTTTTGTGTGAATTCGTGAGCCTCCTGCTCGTTTAAAAGTTGCGCACACTTATTTAGCAACATTGAAAAATGATGCACGCAAAAGCCTTTAGACGCAAAAAATTTTTCTTTGAATTCGTTATCAATTTTATATAAATAAAAAAGATTGTCTGTAAATTTTTCCATCATATCGGCAAGTTTTTCGCAAATAACGCACGACGA
>CAZSIY010000223.1:0-2703 GCA_964606825.1 uncultured Oscillospiraceae bacterium
GCAGTGTGCAAAAATGTGGAAAACAAGGTTTTTGACATGGTAGATGACGTTGTGTGTGCAAGAGGCGCTGATGCCATGAAAAAGTTAAACGACTTGAAATCTTTGGGAGAAGAACCCATAAAGATAATAAGCATAATTTTCAACAAGTTTTCCACATACAAAAAAATTTCGTCATTAAAAGGCCGCTCTGTTCGCGAAATTTGCTCAATTTGCGGACTTTACGAAAAATATGTGAAAATGTATATGTCTCAACTTCAAAAAATGTCTGCAAGGCAAATTGACGCCGTAATGGAGACATGCATGAAAGCCGACTTTGACATAAAAAACGGCAAAAAAGACAAGTGGCTCGCAATTGAGCTTATTTTATCGGAAGCTATGAAAAAATAGAAAGAAGATGCGAATATGAACTCAAAATCAAAAGGAATACTCTGCATTATCACCGCCTCGTTCGGATTTTCCATGATGAGCGTATTTGTGCGCCTGGCGGGAGATTTGCCGTCCTTTGAAAAGGCGTTTTTCAGAAATTTTGTGGCGCTTATAATAGTTACCACAATAATGCTTAAAAACCGCATGCCGTTTGCTCCGAAAAAAGGAAGCCTACCCTACCTTATATGCCGCGCGACGGCGGGAACAATAGGTCTCGTGTGCAATTTTTACGCAATAGACCACCTGGTGCTTGCCGATGCAAACATGCTAAACAAGCTGTCACCTTTTTTCGCGATAATATTTTCGATATTTCTTCTCAAAGAAAAGCCGTCGGCGGTTCAAATAGCGGGCGTGCTCACGGCGTTTACGGGAAGTTTGTTTATAATAAAACCCTCGTTCGGAGGCTCTTTTGCCGCCGTAATAGGACTTTTGGGCGGTATAGGCGCCGGCGCGGCATACTCCTTTGTACGCGCACTCGGCAAAAACGGCGAAAACAGCTTTTTTATAATCTTTTTCTTTTCGGCGTTTTCTTGTATAGCGTGTTTGCCATTTATTTTCGCAAACAGCGCATACATCAACGCGAAAAGTTTTATATATTTAACTCTTGCCGGAGTTTGCGCATGTATAGGGCAATTCGGCATAACAATGGCATATATTTACGCACCCGCCAAAGAGATATCCGTTTACGACTACACCCAGGTGATATTTGCCGCGATACTCGGATATTTGTTTTTTAATCAAACGCCCGACATTTTGAGCTTTGTGGGATACTTTTTAATATGCGGCGCGGGAATTGCAATGTTTTTGCACAACAAAAAAGAAAGAAATTATTGACGCCGCACTAAATGTGCGGCGAATTTTTGTATAAAGAAATACCACCCGCTATGCGTGTGGACAGTCTGTGGTATAATATACTTGGGTGATGAAAGATGATGAAAAAAGGCTACGAAAACAGATACCAAACAACAATGGTAAGTATAGAAGAGTCAGTACCGCAAGACCACTTTCTCCGTCAAATAAGTGCTGCGGTAGATTTTTCCAAAATATATGAATTTGTGGAAGAATTGTACTGCGATGATAACGGCAAACCGAGCATTGACCCGGTTGTTCTTTTTAAAATGGTATTAATTCAGCATTTGTACAGTCTGTCGTCATTGCGCAGAACCGCTGATTTAAAAAGCTTGCAAAATGGAAATGGAAGGGAAATAATCCCCCCCTTCCGAATTGCTTGTTTTTTGATAAATCTTTCATCTATGAAGAAGAAACCGTTTTTTGCTTAACGCAAATTCGGGTTCTTCGACAGTCTGAGGCGGTTGCATATTTTATACAACCGCCGTAAAAATTTTATTATTCTGTTTTGAACACAACTGTCGAAAAAACTAAAATCCTATATATTTAAGCCAATTAATGAGCAAAGAAGTCCACTGCGACACATGAAGCTTAATTTTATCTTCCCCATCATCGGCGAGCCCGAGACCATGGTAACCATCGGGAAAAATATGAATTTCCGCGCCGATATTATTTTTCTTCAAACTTTTCGCATAATCCAAACTGTTTATAACATTTACGCAATCGTCGGCAAATGTATGCCAGATAAACGCCTGCGGCGTTTTTTCGCTTACGATATTATCGGGGCTTAACTCCTCACCCATAAAAACATGTTCTTCGCCCAAAAGATTTGCACCGGACCAAAGGTGAGCAACATCTTTTCCGATAAGTTTTATAACCGGGTAGCACAAAATCTGTGCATTCGGAATAAAATCTTCCTTTGAAATTTCGTCGCCACCGTCGCAATCTATCTCTTTATAATACGTAGAGGTAAGCGCAGCAAGGTGTCCGCCGGCAGAAGAACCCATTATAGCGATTTTATTTTTATCAATTCCGTATTTTTCCGCAAAGTGCCTTGCGAACTGCACTGCGCGTCTCGCATCGGCAAGCGGAAGCGGAAATTTATGCGGAGCAACTCTGTAATCGGCAACAAAAGCGGTTATGCCGTTAGCGCACAAAAACTTTGCGTAACCCACGCCTTCGTGCTCGGCTCTCATTGAATATCCGCCGCCGGGCAAAATAACAACTGCTCCGTCGCTTTTTTTCTCATCAGGAATATATGCGGTAATTTTAGGAATTTCTTCGCACATACCCGGTATTTTTTTCCACAAATCCATAATCTCTGTTTTCACAATTTTTCACCTCAGAATATTAAAATAAATCAGCCGCCAAGATATGCTTTTTTGATTTTATCACTCTCAAGAAGCTCTTTACCTGTTCCTTGATGAG
>CAZSIY010000224.1:0-2698 GCA_964606825.1 uncultured Oscillospiraceae bacterium
CTCCCTTTTGAGCGCACAAAAGATTTATATTCTCTTTTAAAACATTCATTTTTTCCGTAACCGACGGAGCCGAGCAAGGCACGCCGTTTTCGAAAAGCGAGAGAATTTCCCTAAAGATAAATGGGTTTCCCCTTGCTCCGCGCCCAACCATTACCCCGTCGCACTCGGTTTGGTTTATCATATCGAGTGCATCTTTTGTCGCGGTAATATCACCGTTTCCTATAACCGGAATTGCCACCGCCTTTTTCACCTCGGCAATTAAGCTCCAATCGGCTCTTCCGCTGTAATACATTTTTCGCGTGCGCGGGTGAACGGTTATTGCCGCCGCGCCGCTTTGCTCTATCACTTGGGCAATGTAGGCAACGTCTGCCACGTCATCAAAGCCGCTTCGTATTTTGCAAGTAACGGGCACATTTACTGCATCCGCCACTTTTCTCACTATTTCGCCTATGAGTTTAGGGTCTTTTAAAAGGGCACTTCCATCGCCGTTGTTGGCAACTTTGGGCGCCGGGCAACCCATGTTTATATCCAGTATTTTCCCGCCCGTTAAAAGCGCTTTTTGAGCTCCCTCTGCCATAATATCGGGGTCATTTCCGAAAATTTGAACGGCAAGAGGCTCTTCGGCAGAGCTTGTTTTCAAAAGTTCCATGGTTTTTTTGTCGCCGTAGTGCAAAGCTCTTGAGCTCACCATTTCGCTGTACACAAGACCCGCGCCGTATTTTTTGCAAATAACACGAAATGGCAGGTCTGTAACCCCTGCCATAGGTGCGAGAAAAACGTTATTTTCGAGTGTAACGTTCCCAATATTCATACTAATCCCTTTCCTGACGGTAAAGCATTCTGTTAAGCTCGTCCAAAAACGTGTTTACGTCTTTAAATTCGCGGTATACCGACGCAAAACGAACGTAAGCTATATCGTTTAGCGTTTTGAGCTTTTCCATTACCAGCTCACCTATTTGAGTAGAGGGCACTTCCCTGTCTATCATGTTGTTGAGCTGCGACTCGATGTCAAGCACCGTGCGCTCTATTTCGGTAAAAGTAACGGGGGTTTTTTCGCAAGCGCGAAGTATGCCGTTCATGAGCTTTTGGCGGTTGTAAACCTGGCGCTTGCCGTCTTTTTTAATAACCACCAGCGGAACGGACTCCACCTGTTCGTATGTTGTAAAACGCTTACCGCAGTTTAAGCACTCCCGGCGGCGACGTATGGAAACATAGTCGTCTACCGGGCGCGTATCCACTACCTTACTTTCAAAATATTCGCAATAAGGACATTTCATAAAGCAATTTCCTTTCGGATTAAATCACAAAGTGACAACCGTTAATCAATAGGGCGATTTAAAAATGTGGGAATAACCACGTCGTCCACGTCAAATTTCGAACTCGAACCCATAGCGCCGAAAAGCGATGATGCGCCGTTTGCTTCTTCGGCGTTATCATCTTTTTTGTCCGACAAGCCTTCAAATCCCGTTGCAACAACGGTGATAACGATTTCGTCGCCGAGAGATGAGTCTACGGAAGTACCGAAAATGATTTCGGCATCCGGAGAAACGAGCTGATGAACGAGCTCGGATGCCTGTTCGATTTCGAAAAGTTCAAGGCCGTCGTTTCCTGCGATGTTCAATACTACCTTTGTTGCACCGTCGATTGTGGTTTCGAGGAGCGGGCTGTTTATAGCGGCCTTAACAGCAGCTTCTGCCCTGTTTTCGCCCGAAGCGCGGCCTATGCCCATGTGGCAAACGCCTGTGTTTCTCATTACAGACTGGATATCCGCAAAGTCAAGGTTTATGTAACCCGGAGAGGTTATCAAATCGGATATTCCCTTTACGCCCTGGCTCAAAACGTCATCTGCCATTTTAAATGCTTCCTGCATTGTGGTTTTCTTGTCGCAAATTTCCAAAAGCTTGTCGTTGGGAATAACAACCAAAGCATCAACATTGTCTTTTAAGTTGTTTATGCCTTCTTCCGCCTGGTTCATTCTCTTTTTGCCCTCAAAACGGAAAGGCTTTGTTACAACACCTACGGTAAGTATGCCCATTTCCTTTGCGATTGATGCAACAACGGGTGCCGCACCGGTTCCAGTGCCGCCGCCCATACCTGCGGTTACAAACACCATATTTGAATCTTGAATTGTCTGCTTGATTTCGTCGCGGCTCTCCTCTGCGGCCTTTTGACCTATTTCGGGTCTTGCGCCTGCGCCGAGACCTTTTGTGAGTTTCTCGCCGATTTGGATTTTAGAACCCGCTTTTGAGCCGTTTGAGCCGAAAAGCACCTGCTTGTCTGTATTTACAGCTATAAATTCAACTCCGGCAAGTCCGTCGTCTATCATTCTGTTTACGGCGTTGTTTCCTCCGCCGCCTACACCTATAACTTTCATATTTGCACCGATTACTTCATTTGTGCTATCAAATTCCAACACGAATATTCCTCCTCTGTATTTATTGTATCTCTGTTTTTGATAAACTTAAGCTAATTTTTGTATTTTTGGCTTTTGTCTGTGATTTAGCCAACGTGCCGATGACTGAAAATGAATAATTAATAATGAATGATGAATAATTGCGGTTGGAAATCGCAAAAGTAATTTTACTCATTAATTTTTCATTATTCACTATTCATTACGTTTTGTACATTGCAAGGACGTTTATGCGACGCCGTCAATTGGCACGGCAGTCGTAGACCGCAAAAGCCGTTAGGCTTTAAG
>CAZSIY010000225.1:0-2692 GCA_964606825.1 uncultured Oscillospiraceae bacterium
TCTCGCAGCTTAACTGTAACACAGGATTTCCCATTCGTCACTTCTTTTTTATTCAACACTGTAACACTTCTATTGTAAACCTACACAATAGTAAAATTTGAAAAATAAAACGGATTGATTTAATCGCCTTTAAATGATATACTTATTTTATCTCATTATGATAGGAAGTACATATATATGAACGATAAAGAACTGCGCGAAATCAGAAAGAGATTCCGTCCCGAAAAAAATAATATTTTAAGTGTTCGCGGTTGTCTTGTAAACGCCGAACGTGCCGTTGTTTCGGTTTTTAATCAACCGATGGCAAGTTGCTCTGCCGAAGAGGGTGAAAAACTTCTCGGAATTATGAAAAAAACTCTTTCCGGCAGTCTCGGAACAAATCTTTTGGATCTCGAATTCAGTGCACATCAGGCAATGGAGGGCGAACCCCACCATTTGCTTATGGCTTTGAGAAATTCGGGACTTAAAGACGAGGGCGCCGTTAATGAGTTTTACCGTCGTGTCATTGAAAATGTCCGCATAGACGGAAGTTTTGCAATACTGCTCGCCAGCGAAACCTATGACGTTTTCTCATATTCGGAAGACGGTGAAAAGGGCGGTTCAAGCGAAATGTTTTCCTATTTTGTCTGTGCCGTATGCCCCGTAAAACCGCTGAACGCCGGTCTTTATTTTCGTGAATACGACAATTCTTTCCGTTCTATCGATGCCCATGCCATGCTCGCCGCACCCGAAATCGGTTTTATGTTTCCCTCTTTTGACGACCGCGCGGCAAATCTTTACAGCACCCTCTATTACACCCGCAACATATTCGATGTCCATCCCGAATTCGTGCAAACCGTTTTCGGACTTGAACCGCCGCTTTCGGCAGGCGAAAAAAAGGACAGTTTCGACAACTGCCTTAAAGAAACACTTGAAGATGACTGCGACTTTGAAGTTGTGCGCTCGGTTCACGAACAGATATCTGAAATGGTACGCGAGCACAAAGAAAGCAAGCAGGAAGAACCACTCAAACTCTCTAAAAACAGTTTTAAAACCGTGCTCGAATACTGCGGTGTAGACGGCAAGCGCGTCGAAAACTTCACGGAACGTTTTGAAGAGCAGTTCGGAAAAAACGCCGAGGTTACACCCAAAACCATTGTCGATGTAAAAAAGTTTGAAATGAACACACCCGATATTTCCATAAAGGTAAATCCGGAACGCACCGACCTTGTTTCCACACAGGTAATAAACGGAGTGAGATACATTCTTATCCGTGCAAACGAGGGCGTCGAAGTAAACGGCGTAAATATCGATATTAAATAATCCCCGGACTATACAATCAGACCGCGATACTTTTTGAAAAAACGGCGTCACCGGCGGATTTGTTGCCCTCCGTTCACAATACGCCGGTATTACTCAGTCGGTCGCCTCTCTGCTAAACAGCTCCGAAGATTTCAAAATCTCCGCCCCTAAAACGATAAATTTTTTTCGTTTGTAAAGGCGGAAAATACGGTAAAACCGGCGTTTGACGTCATAGCCATAAGAAGACAGAGGATAAATTTTACGTTTTGGGAGGCATTGCAGTCTGATTGTATCGTCTAAACAAAAAAGTCATTCTTCAAAAAGAGGAATGACTCTAACTGCAAACAAAATGATTTTTTACAAACGCGGCACAAACGCCGCGTTTACTATTTTCTTACCTTTACCGTAAACCCGCGCCCGCATTTCGGACATACGGTATTGTGTTTCCCCGGACGGCGCGGCAATCGCAACACCGCTTTGCAGGCGGGACATTTGCGGTATATATGGGTATAATCGGCACGATGCTGGCGTTTTACTTCGATTTTTTTCTTTATATTCCCCACTACGCCGCCGATAACACGGTTTTCACGGCGACGCGCTTCGAAATTGCGGGAAAACATTCTGTAAATCGCAAAAAACATAAGCGCATACACAACAAGTTGAATCACATACCGCACAGGGGCAAGGAATATAAAGCAGTTGATTATCTCAAGCAGGGCGGCTGTAATGACAATAACATAAAATGCAGAGTCAACACCGTATCTGCCGCTCATAAACCGCATAAGTTTATATTTGAAGTTCATAACGAACACCCTTTGATTTTTTGATATTCTAATTATATACGCTTTTTAAAAATAAATTGTTAAGAAAGGTTTAAATATTTTAAAAACGTATATTTCGCATATCACGCGCAAAAATATATAACGAAAGAGGGGTGATTGTTTTGGATAACAACAAAAATAAATCCGACCGCAATCAAAGCCAAAATAAAAACGATAAAAACAGAAAAAATGAACAAAACCGTAAGGAAAGCGATAAAATATTCGACAATAAGAACGAGCGCTGAACCTTAAAATAGAAATATCACTGTTTGAACTGTTTGAAAGCCGTTCAAACGGTGATTTTCTTTGTGCAACATACATAAAAATCCTCAAAATCAAGGTCAAATATAAAAATTGAGAATTTAAAAGAAAACGAGAGTAAAAACGAGAAAATAAGAGCATTTTAGTTTTTCTTCCATTCTTTTGCAGAAAAATGCACGAATTTTGATAAATAGACTTGACATTTTGCTGTTTTAGCCGTATATTTTTTTATTAGTAAAATAAACAAAATACAAAAGATTGTTTTTAAGCGGAAAGGGGACTTTTAAAAAATGGAAAATAAAAACATCGTAAGTCTTAAAGATATATAT
>CAZSIY010000226.1:0-2680 GCA_964606825.1 uncultured Oscillospiraceae bacterium
CATCGACTCCAGCATTTGCGTTGCCGTAATGGAAATTTTGCCTTTTCCGAGGCATTTTTTTATTATCATTTTTTGTATTTCCGGCAGGCGTTCAAGCTCTATTTCCACGCCCATATCTCCGCGGGCAATCATAACGCCGTCGCTCTCGCTTATTATTTCCGATATGTTTTTTACGCCCTCTTCGTTTTCGATTTTGGATATTATTTTAATATTTTGTTTGGGGGATATTTCTTTTATAAAAATTTTAATCTCCTTCACGTCTGCGGCACTTCTTACAAATGATGCGGCAATGTAGTCAACGTCATTTTCGGCACCGAAGACAATATCGGCTTTATCGGCGTCGCTTATATAAGGCATTTTTACGGTACTATCCGGAAGGTTTATGCTTTTTCTGTTGTACAAATATCCGCCGTTTTTAACGCATACCGTAACATCTTTTTTACCGATTTCGCAAACTTCGGTTTCTATAAGTCCGTCTGAAAACAGTAGCCTTTCACCGATTTTTACAACGTCCGCAAGATTTTTGAAAGTTACGCTTACTCGGTATTCGTTTCCCGAGACATCTTCGGGCGTTAGGGTGAATTTTTGTCCGGGTCTTAAAAATACGCGTTCCGACAAAAAACAGCCTATGCGAATTTCGGGGCCTTTTGTATCGAGCATTATTGCAAGCGGACAATCAAAGGATTTTCTCATACTTTTGATTTTTTCAATTCGTCTTTTGTGGTCGGCATGTGTTCCGTGGGAAAAGTTCATTCGCGCAACGTTCATGCCGTTTTTAATCATTTCGGCAAGTATTTCGTCATCGTCGGTTGCGGGGCCTAAGGTACAAACGATTTTTGTTTTTCGCACAAAATCTACCTCCTGTAAATCTTACTTTCTTCATATGGTGCGAAAAAATACAAAAAATTATTCGCTTTCATCCTTGCTTCCCGGAAGATTTGAATTTTTCAAAAGTCCGGCGTAGGTTATACTGTTTTTACCGAATCGTTTTTCTATTTCGTAAGCGGCATTTTCAGCTTTTTCGCGTTTTTCATTGCTTTCGAAAAAGTTCATTTGAATATCATCGCTTTGATTTACAAGGTTTACGGTTCTCACGGTAAGCGCGCGAACTTTTTTTGACGGGTTGTGCCTTTGGGTGAAGAGCTCAAAAAGATGAGCTGTCAATTCGTGGGCGCTGTGAGTGGGAAAATCCAAAGTTATTCTGTATTCGTGCTTTTCGAGATTGGAGTCTTTTACACAAAGTGCGACGGAACTTGCCAAAAGTCCCTTTTCGCGCAATGATTTTTCCACTGAATTGCAAAGATAGAAAATAACTTTTTTAACTTCTCGAGCATCGGTTATGTCGTTTTTCAAAGTAACGCCGTGTCCGATGCTTTTAACGGGTTCGCGGTAGTCTTTGTGGGAAACTTCTGAGCTGTCGTAGCCGTTTGCGTATTGCCAAATAAGCTCGCCGTTTTTGCCAAAATGTTGTTTTAAAAAATCCAAAGGCGTGTCTGCTAAATTGCCTATGGTATATATTCCGAATTTTTTTAATTTTTCGCCAGTGGATTTTCCCACGCCAATCATGCTGTCTGCCGGGAGAGGTCGGACGAGGGTGCCGTAATTTTCTTTTGATATAACGGTAACGGCATCTGGCTTTTTCAGGTCGCTTCCGAGTTTTGCGAAAACTTTGTTGAAAGACACTCCCACCGAAACCGTAAGACCTGTTTCTACTTTCACTCGTTTTCGGATTTTTTCGGCTATTGTTTTGCCGTCGCCGAAAAGCAAGCGACTTTTTGTGACATCCAACCAACATTCGTCCAAACCGAAAGGTTCTATAAGGTCGGTGTAATCTTTGTAGATGTTTTTTACTTTTTCGGAAAATTTGCGGTAAATTTCAAAATGAGGACTTACACACACCAGCTGTGGACATTTTTTCTTTGCTTGCCAAACGGTTTCGGCGGTTTTTACGCCCATAGCTTTTGCCGCTTGATTCTTTGCAAGCACAATACCGTGCCTGTCTTCCACGCTTCCGCATACGGCAACGTATTTGCTTTTCAAATCGGGATTTAAAAAGCATTCCACAGATGCGTAAAAATTATTTAGGTCGCTGTGTAAAATAACTCTTTCCATAAATTTACCGCCCTTAAATGTTGCATATCATAATACTCTAACATATATTATGATACATTTTTTGCGTAAAATCAACCGTAAAATGAATATTTGTCGAAAAATAAAAATCACCTAAGCTTGGTTTTTAATGTCATATCCCACAACGGCAAAAACTTTGGCTTTTCCCACTTGTACCAATTTTTACATAATGATTTTAAATTTTTATTCCAGTAAAAAACTTTTGCTATTTTGGCGGAATTGTCTTTTTTTACAACTATATTTTTTTGAGAAAAATCAAAAATTTGTATCGAAGTCATTTTTTGATTTTCATCAAAGAAGGCAACATAAATATATCCGTTTTCTTCTTTTGGTGATAAAATTACATTATTATTGCCGACAGAAATATTAAAAGAGTTTTCTCCTACGGTAATTGAGCCATTTTGAATTAAAATTTTTACATCTTTTAAAATTCCGTCTACAATATCTCCTCGTATAATAAATGTAGTAGTTTTTAGAGTTCCTCTCCAAGAACTATGACTATGAAAATGTCGATGAACTGCATAACGATTGTGTTCGGGAAGTGAAGAGT
>CAZSIY010000227.1:0-2670 GCA_964606825.1 uncultured Oscillospiraceae bacterium
GCACAAAGGCATGTGTCCATGCCGAAATCCAAAATGCTTCACTTTTTTGAAAAAAGTGCGGAAGAGCAACGCAAAGCAAGAAAAACAAAATCACACTTTCCGTAAGCAGTGCTGAAAATATACCGGGTGAGAGGCTTTTTTATCAACAGAGATTCTTACACGTGAGACACCACCGATTTTAAATTAAAGCCACAGCAAATAAAAAATGCGTGACACGAAAAATCCATGCCACGCACAAAAACGAGGCTCAGATTTTTGGTTACCACACAACAATTCATTATCGTAATAAGCCTTTGTTTTTAACAAAACACATTTTGTTTTATGATAGCCGAAAATGGGTGCATAGCACTTATTAATTTAAAAAGAAAAACGGCTGTAAAATCGTTCTTACAGCCGTTTGAGTATTAAATTGAATTAACCGAAAAGGTGGAACTGAACAACGAGAGCGGCAAATACTATCGAAACCATACTCAAAAGTTTTATGAGAATGTTTACAGAAGGACCCGAAGTGTCTTTGAAGGGGTCGCCCACGGTGTCGCCTACAACTGCGGCTTTGTGGTTTTCTGAACCTTTTCCGCCGAAATTGCCGGCTTCTATATACTTTTTGGCATTATCCCAACTGCCGCCGGAGTTCGACATCATAACCGCGAGAACAAATCCCGAAACAAGTGCTCCGGCAAGCATTCCCACTACGCCGTTGGGGCCGAGTACAAATCCTACGATTATCGGCGCCGCAATGCCTATTGACGCGGGAAGGATCATCTCTTTGAGCGATGAGCGAGTGCATATGTCTACGCATGTTGCGTAATCCGCCTCGGCTTTTCCTTCCAAAAGGCCTTTGATTTCTCTAAACTGTCTTCTTACTTCAACAACGATTTTCTGCGCCGCTCTTCCCACAGCTTGCATTGTGTATGCCGAGAAGAGGAATGGGAGCATTGCGCCTATGAAAAGACCTACAAGCACCGGAGTGTTTGTTATTTCAAGGTTCAAAGTGCCGCCGAGAGCTTTTACTTTGTCTGTATAAGAAACAATGAGTGCAAGCGCGGTGAGTGCGGCAGAGCCTATTGCAAAGCCTTTTCCGGTAGCGGCGGTTGTGTTTCCGAGGGAATCGAGCGCGTCTGTTCTTTCTCGAACTTCGGGATCAAGACCTGACATTTCGGCAATTCCGCCGGCATTGTCGGCAACGGGGCCGTATGCATCTGTTGCGAGAGTTATTCCGAGCGTGGAGAGCATTCCAACCGCCGAAATACCTATTCCGTAAAGACCCATCGCAAAGTTACTGCTTCCGCCTGCGGCAAAGTAGCTCACAAGAATGGAAATCGCAATGATTATAACCGGAGCCGCCGTAGATAACATTCCGAGAGCCATTCCGTCGATTATTACCGTAGCACTGCCCGTTTCGGACGAAGAGGCGAGCTTTTTGGTGGGTTTGTACGAGTCGGAAGTGTAGTATTCGGTAAAGTAGCCTATAAGCACGCCAGCAATAAGACCGGACATTACGGCAACGAAAATTCCGAGGCTCTCGCCAAGGGCGAATATTACAGCGGCACTTCCCAAAGCGGAGAGCACGGAGCTTATATATGTGCCTCTTCTCAAAGAGCCGAGCAATTCAAGCTGTTCGGCACCCTCTTTGGTGCTTACGAAAAATGTGCCTATTATAGATGCTATAATGCCGAGCGCTGCAATGAGCATTGGCGTTACAACGCCTTTAAATCCGAGACCGGCAGATGCCGCGAGCGCCGCGCAAGATATTACAGAGCCTACATAAGACTCATAGAGATCCGCGCCCATTCCGGCAACGTCGCCCACGTTATCGCCTACGTTGTCGGCAATACATGCGGGATTTCTGGGGTCGTCTTCGGGAATTCCTGCTTCAACTTTTCCCACAAGGTCGGCTCCTACGTCAGCCGCTTTTGTAAATATGCCGCCGCCTACTCTTGCGAAAAGCGCCATTGAGCTTGCGCCCATTCCGAATGTGAGCATGGTGGAAGTAATATCGGTTTCGCTTGGAAGTTTAAACACGTATTTAAGAAGAATAAACCACACGCTTATGTCTAAAAGGCCCAATCCCACAACGGTAAGTCCCATAACCGTTCCTGAAGCAAAAGCGATTTTAAGACCTTTGTTAAGTCCTTCGCGAGCTCCGTTTGCGGTTCTCGAATTGGCATATGTTGCTATCTTCATGCCTACAAATCCGGAAAGCCCGGAGAAAAATCCACCCGTTAAAAATGCGAAAGGCACATAGGGCGAAAGGTATCCGCAAAATGCCAATATTCCCAAAATTACAAACATCACAATGAAAAACACGCCTACCGTTTTGTATTGCCTTTTCAGATAGGCCATTGCTCCGCCGCGAATTTTTTCGCTTATGAGCTTCATTTGCTCGGTGCCTTCGGGTTTCTTTTTAACATCAAAGAAACGGAAAGTAGCAAAAACAAGCGCCAATGCGGCTGCGCCGAAAGCTAAAAACGGTGCGATATCAGACAAATTAAACATTTGCAACACTCCTTTTTGAAATTATGTCACGCTGAAATTGTGATAATTGTATTTTATAGCAAAAGTTCCCAATAGTCAAGGGTTGCGCGGTAAATATGACAAATTTGCATAAAAAACGAATTTTTTCGTTAAAAAAACAAAACAAAAATCAAATGTTGCGATACAATTGATGGG
>CAZSIY010000228.1:0-2666 GCA_964606825.1 uncultured Oscillospiraceae bacterium
CTGTTTTCCGTTTCCAGGCAAGTTAGCCTATCGGAAAGTTCCGCATTTTTTTGATTTAAGCCGTCAACAAGGGCGCGGCTTTCCTTTCTGTCGTTATCCACCTTTTCGGAGCATATGCGATTAAGCTCCGAAATATACTCAAAAACGCTGTTTTTTTCAAATCCGAAAAATGATTTTTTTAATTTTTTTAATTCCATGATGTTCTCCTACTTAAAATTAATTTTTTTACGTTCTATTCTTCCCCACTGCATTTTCTTTTCCTTATATCCGATAAATGCCGTAGCTCTTACCCACGCCAAAACAAAGCGCAAGCATGTTATTTCGAAAAGACACAAAAAGCACGCCTTTGCCGCATCTTTGAAAGTAACCTTTAAATTTGATGTATACATTCTCGAGAAAAATGCCGTAAGCGACAATATACTGCCGAAAACCGCATATGTGAGAAAGAAAAGTATCATAAACGGCACATTTATAAGGTCTACGGCAAATGCCAAAACCATAGTAAACACACCGAAAATTTCAATGAACGGCGAGAGCAACTCGTATATCAAAAAATAGAAGTACGAAATAAAGCTCACAAGGCCGTATTTGTTGTTTAAAAGCATTTGGCGATGTTTGTACATTGTTTGAAAAAGGCCCAGATGCCAGCGTTTGCGTTGCTTTTTCAAGTCTCCGAGTTTTTCCGGAGCCTGGGTCCAGCAAATGGCATCGGTAGCGTAGCAAATACTGTAATCCATGTTGTTTACGCGGCAATACTCGTGAAGTTTTACCACAAGCTCCATATCTTCGCCCATGGTTTTGCTGTCGTAGCCGCCGGCGGCGATAACCACGTCTTTTTTAAACAATCCGAAAGCTCCCGAAATTATGAGAGAGCCGTTGAATTTGTCGAAAAGTATGCGCGATGCCAAAAAGGATCGGTCATATTCCAAAACCTGCATTGCGGCAATAACATTTTTGGGCAGGCGATATTTCTTTACGCGGCAGTTTTCAAGCTCCACGTCATTTGAAAGACGCACAAGTCCGCCTACCGCCACAACATTTTTTCTTTCGAGAACGGGCTCGGTAATATTTTTAAGCGAGTCATACTGAAGCACGGAGTCGGCATCCATGCAAATAAAATACGGGTAATTTGCCGCGTTTATTCCCATGTTCAAGGCATCTGCCTTACCGCCGTTTTTCTTTCTTATAACGGTTAGAGGAACCTTTGTTTCATTTGTTTCGTAAATAAACTCGGCGGGTTGGCACTTGATTTGGCATCTTACAGGCCTTTGAACCGGGTGCATATTAAAAGCGTTTATAACCTCGTAAGAGGTGTTGTCTTTGCTGCCGTCGTCCACAACTATTATCTCATATAGCCTGTAATCAAGCTGAAGGAGCGATTTTACGGTTTCAACAACCGTTATTTCTTCGTTATACGCGGGAACAACTATTGTTATGGGCACAAAATAGTCGTTCGGCAAAATATTTTGCAGCCTTTTTCGCCTATGGATTTTGTAAAGCTCCGAGGAACCCACCAAAACCGACAAAAACAAAAAAGTGGAATAGCCTATAAGATATATTATAAAAAACGCACCGACAATTTTTAAAAATGCATCAACATATCCTGTCATACGGTTACGGCGCTCCTTTCCTCTTTTTGTATGTTATAGCGCAAAATTTCCGCGGCGTAGCGGTCGCCGCCGTCTAAGATGTCAGCAAGTTCGGTATATGTAATGCCGAGCCTTTCAAGGCTTTTTGCGGAGTTAAAGCGAATATACCAATTTCGGCTATGCAAATTTTCTTTTAAAATCTCCGTTGTTTTTTCGCACGGATATATAGCAAGAGCCGTTGAGGCAATTGCACTGTACTGCCATTTGTCCGCCTCTTTGTTTCGGCTAAATTCGCACAGCATTTCATATGCTTTGCCGCATCGGTATTTTCCCAAATATCTTATTGCGCAGTAGCGTATTTCGTCGTTTTTCTTTTCTTTTTCCAAAACGGAATAGGCAAAGTTACAATAATCGGGCGATGCGAACCTTATGAAATTTAAAAGATTGACTTTCATTTCGGCGGAAAAGCCGTCAAACTGAGCTATGATTTTATCTATGAGCACTTTATTGCTTCCAGAAAAATTCAAAAGACCGTCGCTTATTAGCTTTCCGTGGTAAAAAAGGGCGCTCCTGTCTATCTTTTTAAGAGCTTTTAAAACGCACTCGCTGTCGCCCGTGGTATAGAGCGCTTGCATCGCATTTTCGCGGCAATAAATGCTCGGCTCGTCAAGGAGAGAAAGCATGGTTTCGGTAATTGACGGAAGAGCTTTAAAGGCGATGAGGCGGTATTTTTTTATAATATAGGGAAAATACGCTGCTTCTATTGTATCCTTACCGCTGTAATGCCTGCAAAGGGCGATAAACACACCGTCGAGCTGTGAAAGATATTCTTTTACGGCCTCGGGGTCGCTTACATATGCGTTTTCCAGCATTTTGTCAAACGCCGCCATATTGCCTATCCTTCTTAGTTTTCTTCCCAAATATTTTTTGTGTTCAAGATCGCATGGCTTGCCGCTTTTTATCTTTTCAAGCCGCATCATAACCTCAAACTTAAAATCCTCGCTTACGCGGGCGGTTTTCTTGTCACGCTCTTTTAAAACAAATGCCGTAAAAATGTTGAACGCTATCATACAAGAG
>CAZSIY010000229.1:0-2644 GCA_964606825.1 uncultured Oscillospiraceae bacterium
CCTTGAGGGTATGAGCCTCGGAATACCCGCCGTTGTAAGCGATTTCGGCGGAAACCCCGGCGTAATCGAAGAGGGCGTAAACGGATATCTTTTCGAAAGCAAAAATTCGGCTCAAATGTATGAAAAGCTCAAACTTGCTGAGAAAAACGGCGCTTTGCTCTCGGAAAATTGCAAAAAAGTTTTTGTTGAGCGCTTCAGAGCTCCGATAATGACCGAAAAGATACAAGATATATACAGACAATTAACGATTGAGGAGTGAACGATATGAAAAAAGTAAAATTTAATTTTTTTGACGTCCTTATAATTCTCGTGGCGGTTTTCGCTTGCTTTGCGGCGTATAAATATTTCGGCAATCAGTCTGCCGGAGGCGCAAAAGTTCCAGAGGTGAGCTACGTTGTGGAGCTTCAAAGAAAAGATGCTTCCTACGACAGCCAAGTTAAAGTGGGCGACGACGTGTACGATGCCATAAAAGGCGGCTACTACGGCAAAGTTACCGATTTTAAAAAGGAACAGTGCACCGAAATTACCACCAATGCCGAAGAGGGTACTTTTGTAAAAACCGAAGTTGAGGGCAAATACAGCTATTACATTACCATAAAAGGTACCCCCACAACATATACCGACAGTGATATTATGTTTGCCAGCCAAGATGTAAAGGTGGGCAACAAAATATATATTCGCAGTAAGAATTATTCGGGCGAGGGAACCGTTGTCGATATCAATGCGGGAAATTAACGGGAGGTAAGTAAAATGGCAGATAAAAACGAAAAAATTTTCGGAAAAATAAATGTTGTGGATTTGGCTGTTGTGCTGTTTGTAATCGCGATAGCGTGCGTAATGTTTTTTAAATTCGGCGGGCACGCAAATAACAGTTCAAGCCAGGTAAACGAGCAGATAGAGTATGTTTTAAAAGTTTCTGATGTTCGCGAATTTACGGCAAAACAGTTTGTCGAGGGCGATAGCGTGTATGACGACGAGTCGGGAAAATATATAGGCAAAATCTCCGCTGTTAAAAAGGAAAACAGCAAAGATTATGCCCTGAAGTCCGACGGCACATATAATTATACCGAAAGACCCGAAAGGTACGACGTGTATGTTACGGTTACCACAAACGCAACCGTTAAAGATACGGGATATTTCGCCGAGGGCATACGCCAAATAGCACCTCATTCCACCGTGGTTGTAAGCAATAATAAAGTAAAAACAACGGGTGTTGTGGAGAATATAATTGAAAAATAAGTTTTTGATTATTTCATGCAAAACAAAAACCTACAGAACATTTTGTTCTGTAGGTTTTACTTTGCTTAAAAATTATTTAATAGACTGTGTTTTTTCTTTTTGAATTACGTCATGTGCGCCGCCCTCTATAATTCCCGTTTCGGAAACGAGGGTGAGCTTTGCTTTTTGCTGGAGTTCTTTTATTGTAAGAGCGCCACAGTTGCACATTGTGGATTTTACTTTTCCGAGTGAAACCGCAACGTTGTCTTTAAGGCTTCCGGCATAGGGAACGTAGGAGTCTACACCCTCTTCAAACGACAGTTTTTTATCGCCGCCGAGGTCGTAGCGCTGCCAGTTTCTTGCTCTTGCGGAGCCTTCGCCCCAGTATTCCTTCATATAGTTTCCATTCACAACAACCTTGTTTGTCGGGCTTTCGTCAAAACGGGCAAAGTATCTGCCCAGCATAACAAAGTCAGCACCCATCGCAAGTGCAAGAGTAATGTGATAATCGTGAACAATACCGCCGTCAGAGCAAATGGGAATATAAATTCCTGTCTTTTCAAAATACTCATCTCTCGCTTTGGCAACTTCCTGAACCGCTGTTGCCTGTCCTCTACCTATCCCCTTCTGCTCACGGGTTATACAAATTGAACCGCCGCCGATACCGATTTTGATAAAGTCGGCACCCGCCTCTGCCAGGAACATGAAGCCTTCTCTGTCAACAACATTTCCTGCACCAACCTTCACGCTATCACCGTATTTTTCACGAATAAACTTGATCGTGCGCAGTTGCCACTCTGAAAAGCCTTCGGACGAATCTATGCAAAGCACATCTGCACCCGCTTCAATAAGAGCGGGAACTCTTTCCTCATAGTCACGAGTGTTAATACCCGCGCCAACCATGTAGCGCTTTGAATTATCAAGAGCCTCTGCGGGATTTTCTTTATGTCTGTCATAGTCTTTTCTGAAAACAAAAGCCACAAGGTGTCTGTTTTCATCAACTATAGGCAAAGAATTGAGCTTGTTGTCCCATATAATATCGTTTGCTTCCTTCAAGGTTGTTCCTTCGGGAGCATAAACCAGCTTTGAGAAAGGTGTCATAAAGTCACGAACCAGCTCATCCTTGCTCATTCTGCTCACACGATAATCACGCGCCGTAACGATTCCGAGTAATTCACCGTTTGCTGTTCCGTCACTTGTAACCGCAACAGTGTTGTGACCTGTTCTTTCCTTGAGTTCAAGAATATCTGCCAGGGTCTGGTCGGGTCTGATATTTGAGTCACTTGCAACAAAGCCTGCTTTGTGCTTTTTAACTCTCGCAACCATAGCCGCCTCGTCCTCAATGGACTGAGACCCATATATGAACGAAATCCCGCCTTCCTTTGCCAAAGCAACTGCAAGCTTTTCGCCAGAAACTGACTGCATG
>CAZSIY010000230.1:0-2588 GCA_964606825.1 uncultured Oscillospiraceae bacterium
CATATAATCATATGTAATTTCAATATCAATATTACATATTTTTAATCAATTTTTCTAATCCGAGTATACAAAAAACACGGCCTAAATTTATTGCAATTGTTTTAAATTTGTACTATACGATAAGGCGACACTTTCATACATATAGTGATTTTCATAACAGTATGTATTTTTACATACAAAATTCACAAAAAGCGGGAAACGGTTGGTAAATCTATTGCTTTTTAAGTGATATGTGTTATACTGAAATCAGCAATTGTTAATTATTTTACAATAATATATTATCAATTTGCCAACAGGGAAATACGGTTATTAAAAAAGGAGATGCTCAATATGAGAACAAAAACCAAAATCACAGCTTTTATTGTGGCGTGCTTGATGCTTGTTTTGCAACTTCCGCTTTCGGCAATTGCCGTGGAAACATCTGCAGAGCCATATATTACGCCGGAAGTTTTGAGGGAAGCAAAGGTTGGGCAAAAGTTGTCAGCGTATTTTGAGGTGGAAAATGTAAAGGCAGGCACTTCCGTATATTTTGAATTCGAAAATTATGTAGGAGAAAAATTTGTAGAATTCGAATGACCCGACGGAACAGGAAAAACAGACGGAAATTACGGACTGCCTTACATACAATACAACGGTGTGCCCACAAGTGCCGGTCAATACAGCTTTGCATTGAATGTTGTTTCGCAGGGAAAGAGAGAACTTTTGGCACAAAGAACTATACTCTTACAATTAAAGAAGCGGATCCGTTGGAATTTAGATCTCAGTATAACCAAAACGCAGTAATCGGCAAAAATTATACTGTGATGTATTTATACGTTGAAAATTCAGAATTTGACTCGACTTGGTATGTGGCGGAAGGCTCTTCTTTGCCGGAGGGGCTTGAGTTGGTAACTGATGAATACGGCGATGCTTCGATAAAAGGAAATCCCACAAAAGCCGGAAAATACACGTGCACAATAGGCTTGACTTGCGGCGAGGGAGCAAATATGCAAACCACTACAAAAGATGTAAATATTATTGTAGAGCCTGAGGGCGGTTGCAAACATGAAAATAAAACGAAGATTGAAAGAAAAGATGCAACTTGCCGCGAAAACGGAATGGTAGATTACTACTTATGCGCGGACTGTGAGTATTATTTTCTTGATGAAACGTGCGAGTGTAAAATCGAAAAAGATTTGAATAAACTTTATACCACATCTTTCCGTACGGATAAAAGCAAAGATAGTAAATGCGATTTCTGCGGCAAAAACATGCCGATTTTCAAGAAAATTACAGATGAAAAAGAAATAACAAGTTGCGGTATGTACCTGGTGGTTTCGAAAATCGGAGATAAATATTATACACTTAAGGCGCTCGAAGATTATTGGTTAAACTATTACAAAAACGAACTTGAAGCTTATGAAATTATGCCAAATACTGACGGAACGTTTTCTTATATAGAACCGGAAGAGATGCTTACCGTTAAAACTACACATTCAGCGGAATGTGGAAATCTCGACGCTGGTCAGCCTCGCTACAATTTAAGTGCTGTTATAAACAATATTCCATATTCATTTGGCGATGATGGATATAGCATTATGATGGACGCTTATTCACACGGGAAATACGGATATCGTTTGAAATTAAATGAAGACAAAAGCGTAACGATAGCTTCGGTGTATGATGCGTATTGGAACCCAGCGCCCAGCGGAAAAGGTGAAGAAAACAACATTTTTAACGCTTTTGAAGGAAATAAAGACAGCGCGACAAAGCAATTTTTCTCTATAAAGCAAAAAACAGTTATGTTGAAGAAGATGTATATACGAATGATGAATTGACTGCATATCCGATAGAACTTTACAAACTTACTTATGCGGGAACAACCGATGCAGGCAAAGACTACACGCTTTCCGATGCTCAAAGCATGGTTACGATAGAAAATATATGCGACGAAAATCTTGACGGCTCTCAAATAACCATGTCGCTTTTTATCGGAAATATGCATCTGAAGCAGATTATTCATTATAAAGCCGACGGCACCAAAGAATATTTTTACGATGAAAATTCCGAATATGCTCAAAACGGCGCAAAAGCAATTTGAATATCAAGCTGACTCAAAAGGCAGCTTTGTAACATTTTCTGTAAATTCATTCTCTGATATAGAAATTCTTGCTACGCCAAAAGCTGAAGAACACGGAAAAATCACTTACGCGGAAGGCGCACTTATCTTAAATGTGGATAAGGCGGGCACATATGCGCTTGTTTTGGCAAATTACAGCGATAGTCAGCTAACCGCAACAAAAGTCATGTTGCCTACTCTCATAAAAGGCAACAACGTAATAAAAGATATCGGTGAGTTTGAACTGACCGCGGGAAGCAAAATATATCTCTGGGATAATTTTGACGAATTAACTCCGATTTGCGAGGCATTTGTGATAAGCGAATGACGATATGAGTTGAAATGATGAAAAACTTCAAACATTCAGAAAAGATGTTTGAAGTCTTTTTACATAAATAAAAAAGCACTTCATAAGAAGTGCTTTTCGTGGTGCGAATATTCATAAGGGATTTGGTGAAAATCAAGTATTCCTGCGGTTGAACACTATCTT
>CAZSIY010000231.1:0-2583 GCA_964606825.1 uncultured Oscillospiraceae bacterium
TCATACATACGTATTTCCTGGCCTATTATTCCCTGCTCTTTGCTAACATTTTCATCTGTAAAGTACGGATCCTGAACATAGTTTAACAAATGGTTGAAGTTTTCCTCAAAATTATCCGTACAAGAAAAAAGATAGCACGTGTGGTTAAACGAAGTATAAGCATTGGCATTTGCTCCGTATTTCGCAAATTTGTCAAATGCGTTTGTGCCGTCACTTTGCTCGAACATTTTGTGTTCAAGAAAATGCGCCACGCCGTCGGGTATGGAAATCGGCTCGTTCTCGCCCAAAGGAATGAATTTATTGTTTACAGAGCCGCATTTTGTGGCAAATGTAGCATATTTTTTCGTATAACCGGGTTTTGGCAAAACAAAAACTCCGAGACCTGTTTCGTGTTCGCCCACGTAAAGTGTTTCGTTCAATGCTTCATCATGTATTTTCGTATATTTCATTATGCCTCACCCTTTCCTTTCAAGAAATAGACAGTATCGAGCTTAATTTCGGACATAGCCTTTATCACGTCATCTTTTTTTACATTTTTGATTTTTTCTATTGCTTCGTCGATTGTATCGTGATTTGAGGAGAAGCAATGACCGAGGTAATAATCTTTCATCAAATACGGGCTGTCTTTGCACGAACGATAATTATTGATTATAAAATCTCTCGACACTTCAAATTCTTCGCCTGTAAAATCTCCCGACGACACTTTTTTTAACTGATTTAAAATTTCCGATTTAGCTTTTTCAAAATTCTCAAATTCAATACCTGAGCTTATAAGCATAATCGAACGGAATTTATCAAGCCTTGATGATGCATAATAGCAAAGGCTCATTTGCTCGCGCACGGTGTTAAAAAGCCTTGAATGAGCTCCCGCGCCGAATATGCTATTGCCGAGAAGAAGCGCATAATAGTTATCGTCTTCAAGAGTAATACCGGTTCTAAATCCCAAAGCAAGTTTTCCTTGTGCAACATCAAAACTGTCTGTAACGTGCTTTACATCACCTTTTGCACCAACTTTTTTTGCAGTATTCACAATAGGGTCAATGCAAAAATCATATTTTGAAAAATAATCTTTCAAAATTCGCTCGATTTCGGCAATATCCGCGTGACCCACAACAAAAATATCTATCGGGCTCGACGTTATTACGCTTTTATAATGATTTGTAAGAACTTTTTCGTCGATTTTTTCAAGGTCTTCAATATAGCCGAACTCGAAAACCGCGCCATCCTCACCTTTGCACATTTCTTCAATACATCTGAAATCGGCATAAGAGCGCTTATCATTTATAAGGCCTTCGATATCATCCTTGAGGTTTTGTTTTTCGCCCTCTACATAATTTTTATTAAAATTGCCGCAAGGAAGATACGGCTTAAAAACAAGGTCAAGCATAAGTCTTATGCCGTCTGAAATAATATTTTCATCGGCATATGTGTTTTCAAGAACATTTACCGTACTTACGATGCTTTGTGCGTAAGACTTTTTCATCACATTGATGTCATATAAAGTGCCATACAAATTTTCGGCATAGCGATTTAGCTCATTCATTGTACGATGTTTGTCGTTTCCGCGCCTCAAAACTTTTGAAAGCAAAGCGTTTAACGTAGCTTCACTGCGCGATAAGTGTCTATGCAGAAAAAGACTCATGGAAACGGTTTTGTATTTCCTGTCTTCTATATAGTACAGATTAATGTTATCGTACAATTGTTTTTTTAAAATATCTGACATTTTACCAACTCCTAAATTATATTTAATTATCGCACTTGAACGCTTCTGTGCAAAGTCCGAAAGAGATAAAATCATCATTTCGCACCATATCCCCGCCAAATCCGGCTGTGCGCATGTATTTTTCAAACGGGTCGACTTCCGCCGATATTTCCCGGTTCAACACCGAGCTTTACTTCCGGCGGCGGCAAATGCTGCTTGTCGTAGATAAATTCACATTCACCGTTTTTGCCAAAAAATACGTACTATTTTTAATCTTTTCGCCAAGCTTTTTCAAGACGTTTACAGCAACATAGGCGCCTTTTTCTTTGGCGGTTTCCGAGGCTTTTTTCAGCATTGTTTGCGCACGCGGCAGTGCTTCCAATTCGCTTCTTTTATCCGATAATCCGCCGGCGTTTGAGTATTCCGGCAAAACCATAAGTCCGCCCGCCGCAGCATTTTCCAACTGATTAAGCAAAAAACGCGATATTTTCTCATCCGGATTTTCCCCGGCAAAATATGCCGGCTGCACAACCGTAATATTCATGATTTATCACCTGTCAATTGCATTGTACTGTCCTTTCTTTTCGAGCGTGTAAAGCACATTTAGCTACCATAGGTAAGTTAGCTAAATTCATCTGTGATGAATTCATTGAGCAGTCTTTAAATATTGCGTAGCAATATTTTATGCGTATATTATACCACACCCACAACCAAATTACCACCCAAAATTTCAAAATTTTTCACACAAATTTGATTTTTAACACAATAAAATGGTGATTACATACAAAAAATCGTTCAAACATTTGTAGCTGTTGGACAAACTTTTTCTTCATGGCAAAAAAACGTTGACAATATTTCATAAATTTCCTATAATATTACTA
>CAZSIY010000232.1:0-2539 GCA_964606825.1 uncultured Oscillospiraceae bacterium
GCCTCACACTGTGTAGGGTTTACTTTACCAGGCATAATTGAAGATCCAGGTTCGTTTTCGGGAATGTGAATTTCGCCCAAACCGTCGCGAGGACCCGAAGCGAGCCAACGAACGTCGTTTGCGATTTTCATCATGTCGCAAGCTGTAGCCTTTATTGCGCCGTGAGCAAATACCAACTCGTCTTTTGAAGTGAGCGCGTGGAATTTGTTTTCGGCTGTAACAAAGTTTTTGCCAGTAAGGTTTGCAACTTCTTTTGCCACAAGCTCGGAAAATCCTTTAGGTGCGTTAAGGCCCGTACCTACCGCGGTTCCGCCGAGAGCGAGCTCATAAAGCGGTTTAACGGCGAGTTTTAAAAGCTCGACATCGCGCTCAAGGCTTGAACGCCAACCGGATATTTCCTGGCTGAATTTAATTGGTGTTGCATCTTGAAGATGTGTACGACCCGATTTTACAATGCCCTCATTTTCTTCTTCGAGGCGCTTGAATGTTTCGATAAGAAGTTCAATTGCGGGAAGAAGTTTATCTTCGATTGCGCAAACAGCCGAAATGTGCATTGCTGTGGGGAAGGTGTCGTTTGATGACTGGCTCATGTTTATGTCGTCGTTGGGGTGGCAAATTTTATTGCCTGCAATTTGGTTTGCGCGGTTTGCAATAACCTCATTTGCGTTCATATTGGATTGTGTGCCCGAACCTGTTTGCCATACAACAAGCGGGAAATGACCGTTTAATTCACCGGAGATTACTTCGTCGCACGCTTCTTTGATAGCGTTTAATTTTTCTGTGGTCATTTTTTCGGGTTTGAGCTGAGCGTTTGCCATTGCGGCGGCTTTTTTCAAAATTCCGAATGCGCGAGTGATTTCTCTGGGCATTGTTTCAATATCCACACCGATTTTGAAATTCTCGTGACTGCGCTGTGTTTGCGCCGCCCAAAGACGATCGGCGGGAACTTTCATTTCGCCCATAGAATCGTGTTCAATACGATATTCCATTTTCTTCACCTTTCTTATATATCAAGTTTTTTAATGACATCTTTAAGTGCCTGTGCACTGTTTCTGAGTTTTTCTATTTCATCATCTGTAAGAGAAACGTTTACCTTACCTCTTACACCCTCGTTTCCTACCATGTTGAGTGTGCTGAGGCAAACGTCGTCTATGCCGTATTCGCCGTGCATCATGGTAGATACAGTCATTGTGGTGTCGATACCGCTTAAAACGCATTTGCAAATGTGGCAAACGGAAATGGATACTGCATAGAAAGTAGCGCCCTTTCTTGCAATAACGCGTCCGCCGGATTTTCTTACGTACTGCGCGATTTCTTCGTAGTCAAGCTCGGGGCTTGCAAAACCGGGGTTTGTCATAAGCTTTTGACATTCATT
Organism: uncultured Oscillospiraceae bacterium; assembly: GCA_964606825.1. Taxonomy (GTDB): domain Bacteria; phylum Bacillota; class Clostridia; order UMGS1810; family UMGS1810; genus CAKSIN01. The sequence goes on from CAZSIY010000232.1 coordinate 1,376, forward strand.
TATCGGCACGTTTGAAATGTTTGCAACCGACCAAGGAATAAATGAAGAGTCGCCGTGCTCACCGAAAACATAAGCATGAACGTTTGTCTGGTTTATGTTGTAGTACTCGGCAAGTCTTGTTCTTAAACGTGCTGTGTCGAGAATTGTACCCGAACCGATAATGCGGTTTTCGGGAATTGATGAAAATTTGTGGAAAGTATAGGTTAAAATATCAACCGGATTACTTACTATTATATATGTAGCATTTGGCGCATACTTTGTAATTTCCGGGATTATACTTTTGGTGATGTTTACGTTTGTTTGAGCAAGCTCAAGTCTTGTTTGACCGGGCTTTCTTGCGATACCCGAAGTTAAAATAACAATGTCGGAATTTACAGCATCTCTGTAATCACCGGCATAAATCGAACAGGCTCCACAAAAAGGAGTTCCTTGCCTTATGTCAAGAGCTTCTCCAAGTGCTTTGTCATTGTTGATGTCAATCATTACAATTTCCGAAGCAATGTTCATCACGGTGAGCGTGTAGGCGATAGTAGAGCCTACGCTTCCGCTTCCTATAATAGATATTTTGTTCATATTACACCTCTCAGTTTACATTATGAATAAATTATACCACATTTCGACAATCGGCGCAATTGCAAAATCGGAATATTGGTATTGTCATTATCGATATACCCGGTTTTGAATAAATATTTTGTCAATATTACCGAATATAGCGGTGTTCATTTAAAATATTTCCTTCGAAATCTTTCCAAGCAAAGGTTCCGTTTTCCAAAATTATATAACAGTGGTGGCTGTTTTCTTTCGGAATTGACACCGAGCCCGGGTTTATGTAGGTAATTTTGTCGAATTTTTCGCATTTCGGAACGTGGGTGTGTCCGCAGAGCAAAATCTCATCTCCCGAGAGTGGGGGAGGACAGTTTTGGTTGTAGTTGTGGCCGTGGGTTGCGTAAATATTTACGCCGTTAATGCTTAAAAAAGCGTAATCCGCCAAAACGGGAAATTCAAGCACCATTTGGTCAACCTCGGTGTCGCAGTTGCCGCGCACACAAAGAATTTTTTCTTTAACGGCATTCAGCATGGAAATAACCGCCTTCGGAGCGTATTCTTTCGGCAGGTCATTTCTGGGGCCGTGGTAGAGAATATCGCCGAGAAGAAGCAATTTGT
>CAZSIY010000233.1:0-2535 GCA_964606825.1 uncultured Oscillospiraceae bacterium
ATTTTGTTGTAATTGTATTGGAGGTAAGGCTATGATTGGCACAATTTCCTTTAAAAATCAAACCAACGGCTCTTACGAACGCATGAAAATATATGCCTACAACGGCGATTTTTACAGCGATTTTGAACCGAATGAGCCTTACTGTGAATACGAGGTTGACCATATTGGGAATGTTTTGGGCATAAAATCAGGCTCAGGCGCGCCGAAGCCCTCACTTGCCGCGGCAATGTACATCGCCCGAGAAGCATGCTCCTTTTTGAGGGAAAATATTCACGTTAGTGAGGCTCGCTTTAAATTTGTGCACGGTGAGCTGTCTTTTAAGCCGATTTCTTACAGAAACGGCGGATATTTTGCTCCTGACATTACAAATATGTTTGCCCGCCAGGGCGTGTATATGCTCGCTTATCCGCTGTCGGGTGGCGAAGCGCCGACACTTACCGTGCTTGAGGCATCTCTCCTTTGCAGAACTTTAAACCTTTGCACATGCATGATTTTAAAAAACAATTTCGACATGTATTTCGCTTTCGGAAACGACATCTACATAGACACCGAGGTGTTTTTAAAATCCCCGCTTTGGCAAACGGCGTTTCGAGCTGCCATGCGCCCGATTAAAGGCGACTACGAAACTGTTTGCCGATTGAAAAGAAAATTTTGCGACAAACGCGTTATGACTTCCCCTCGTTTTAAAACGGCATTTTTTATAAAAGACAGCGTAGACGAAGAAAGTGTAACCGGCTTTCTCTACGACGACTTACAGGAGATAAGGAATTTAAAGTCGAAAATCCTTTCCTATCTCAGCCGGAAACTCGGAAACCGCATAATTTCGCCGTCTTTGGTGAAAGACATAATAACTCTTGCGTGCGACGGGGAAGTGCTCGCAATAAACGCGAAAATAGCCTCCGTTATGCGCAAAATCGGCAAAATTCATGTGGGATGCGGCGTGTTGCCGAGCGAGAGCCACGTGGATTTTCTCACCGATTATGAGCTTATGAAAATGAACGTTACAAAAAAATGCGACGAAAAATATAAGCTGGCGGCAAAGGTTCGCATGCAAAACATGAAGAATAAAAAGCCGTCGCCTGCTTTTTTCAATTGCTTTGGTGAAGCTGTAATAAAAAATCTCAGCCGATGAAACCGGCTGAGATTTTTATGTATCACACTTTTTCGATTTTAATAAGATAAGTCGAGTAATTTTCAAGTGTAAGGAAAGCGGCGGTGTTTTTGCCGGAAACCGTTTCTTCGCGAACAAGCTCCTCATCATGCTCTTCGTCCAAAATATAGTACGAAAGCTTTACTTCGCCGTCAAAATCCATATTTTCCAAAGAAAGTTTTATATCTCTTGCGGCGGCGTTGTCGTCATCGTCAAAATGGGTGAGCATAATTGCCCCCTTGTTTTCGCACTTTGCGGCGCAAATGTAGAGGTTTTCGCAATCGGTTGAAACATCTACCGAGGTTTTGCACTTTACAAGTGCGTTAAACATTCTGAAAGGATAGTAGCCTTTTAACCTGTCGCTTACTATGTCTGTGCTGAAAAGGCCGTTCATCGCGCAAGGCCTTGCATCATAATACATGAGAAGGTCGAGCGGGAGATACTGCGAGCCAAGCATTACCGCCGAAGTATAAGATGCGCCTTTTAAACTTTTTTCCGCTCTTAAGGAGTATATCCAATCTTCATTTGTCCAGCTTCGAACGTAGTTCCATTCGTTTAAGATATTTTCGGCGTTCTCATATCCGTAAGAGTCCAGGAGTTTTCTCACTTCGACTTCGTTTTTGAGCACGTTTTGGGGATTTCTGTCGTATTGATGCCATGAATAGAAGTCAAGCGGAACATCGTTTTTGCGCATGTGCTCAAAGAAATTGTCCACCCAGCCGTTAAGCGGCCAAACAGATGCGGGTCCGCCTATTTTGAGGTGCGGGAAACAGCTTTTAAGATGCTTTGCCGCAACGGCGAAAAAGTCGTAAAATTCACTTACGGTACCCGTCCAACATTTTTTGTCCACAATGTCGGCATCTTCGGGGGCAATGTTGGGTTCGTTCCAAATTTCCCAATACTCTATGTCAAATTTAAAACCGTTCGCCCAGCCTTCGGTGTAGTGACGAATAATATGCTCGCAGATTTTTGCCCATTTGAGATAGTTTTTCGGCACAACGGTTCCGTATTTTTTTGGCCAGTGCTCAATTTTCGAACCCAAGCGGTAAAAAGGTTTTACACCCGCAAAATCCATCACCTTTAAATATTCGTCGGTAAGCGTGAAATCGTATGACTCGGGGGCGTTTTCGTCTTTGTCGAAATCAGGAAAAATAGCATGAACGTCTACCGTGTGCTCGCCGCCGTAGTTGTAATAAATAGACGCGTCATGGGTTCTGGCATAGGGAATTTCGGCTTCGCGGAAAGCGTCAATATTCGTTATGCGCTGGTCCTCGGTGAATTTGTACACGGGGCCGTTGTTTACCGCGTGCATGGGCTTCATTTTGCCCGTTTCTTTTGCAAAGTTTACTGCAAGATTGTTCATTATAAAATCTCCTCATATAATA
>CAZSIY010000234.1:0-2533 GCA_964606825.1 uncultured Oscillospiraceae bacterium
TTATTTCAAGAGCAGAAGTTAAGCAATTGTCGGCGCATTTTTTACAAAGAGTGCATTTTTCCCTATCAATGCAATGAACGCCCGAGCCGAAAGAATGAACTCCGTTTTCACAAACGGCGACGCATTTTCGGCAATTTATGCACTTGTCTTTTAAAAAAGAAAGCTCGGATTTTTGATTTTTGCTCTCCGGGTTGTGACACCAAAGGCAGTTTAAAGGGCAACCTTTGAAAAACACAACTGTTCTAATCCCGGGGCCGTCATTCAGAGAAAAATGCTGAATATTTAAAATTTTCCCCATCATATTCCCTCATTTTGACTTCTGGAAATTATTTCGTTCTGCAAATTTTCGGAAAGTGTTACGAAAAAGTCGCTGTAACCGCCTATTCTCACAAGTAGGTCTTTATACATTTCGGGGTTTTTCTTCGCATTTAACAGCGTGTCTGCATCTACTATATTAAATTGAAGCTGCATGCCGTGGATTTTAAGATAACCTTTGATAAATGCCGCAATTTTTTCGGGGCGAATTCCTTTGTTTATTTTAACATTCACCGATATTCCGCCCAAAAATCGCGACGGTTCCCACGATACCGTGGACATTACGGAAAGCGTAGGCCCTAAATTGTCATACCCTTGAACCGGGCAACTTCCGTCGTTTAGCGGCGCACCTGCCTTTCTTCCGTCGGGAGATGCCGGGGTTGCTCGCCCTTGAAAATCATGCTCGCGATAAGAAAATGCCCCTGGAATAACCTTTGCTCCGCGAACCGTTGTCATGGGTTTAAACACATCTATCATCAAATCCGCCACTCTTTTTGCAATGGCATTACTCACACTATCGCCGGTTCCGAAGTGTACCGTTTTATTGCGAATTTTTAAAAGCAGTTCCTCATATCCCTCATAATTTTTTGATAATGCATCTTTAAGTTCTTCGACGGTAACGGCTTTTTGCTCAAAAACAAGTCGCTTTATGACGTTTAGGCTTTCAGCTGTATTTTGCATACCCAAAATATCAGGCGCGATTTGATTGTAAATCGCTCCGCCGCTGTCGTTCGATTTACCGCGTTTTATACAATCGTGTATTAAAACGGATATTCTCATGGGATCTGTGCTGTTTCTCGAGCGCTCTATTTGCCACAAATTTTGCTGAAGCATAATCTTTTTAAACTCTTCCCTAACTTCCTTTTCGAAACACTCAAATATGTTTTCAAAAGAAAAGCTGTTGTCGCATTTATCAAAAGCGGCAAGAAAAATTTTAAGCAAATTTATATATGGGTCAAGCGACATTCCCGAACAACCTATTGGCGTTACTTCAACGCATGTTGTAAGCGTAAACAAATTCGCCGCCTTTTTGTCAAATCCATTTTTAATCATGGAGCGTGTCACCTCGTCGCTGTTCCATATTTGCGGTTGACAATGGCCGTCTGTAATGAGTTTTGCCACGTAATTTAAAATATCTTCGCCGGTTTCTTCCGTTACACAAAATCCCACGTTCGGGTCGGGCAGATGAGTGTGCTCAATCGCCCTTAAAAAGTGCCACGTAAGCTCATTTTCCACCTTAGCGCCGTTTTCATCACGCCCGCCGAGCATAAGTCCCTCTGCCGCCCAGGAACTCATATTCGGAATAGTTTGCAAATAGAAACAATCACAGAGCTCTTGCGCCTTTTCGGGTGTTAAAATGCCTTTTTCAATGTCGTTTTTGTAATACGGCAGTAAATACACATCCGGTTTGCCGTATGAATATATTCCGTAAAGACTCCATGTAAACATATGTATGCTTTGAAGCGCCTCTCTGAACGTTCTTGCGGGTTTTTCGGGCACTTGGCTTAAAACCTCGTAAAGCTCCTCATATTCTTTTTTCTCATCGCCGCTTGCATTATTTGCAAGCTCTTTGGACTTGGCGGCATACGAGCGCGACATAGTTAAAAGGCCTTCGAGTTCTGTTTTGCAACAATACAAAAACTCATATCGCTCCGCCATGCTTCCATCGCAAAAATCTATTTTTTCAATCTCACTGTTTAGCACGTCTATAATTCCCGAAACTCCCTTTTCGAGAAGCAGTGTATAATCAAGTGCAAGGTGATCCGCCTGGCCGCGTTTCGGCGGCATCATCGCCTCCTGTTTAAGATATTCGGCATATCTTTTTTCTTCATCGGGCAAAAATTCATCAAAGCAAGGCTGCCCTACAATAAGCTCGCCCGGCACAATTACGGGAATTGTGTTTTCAAGCATGTATTTTTCTGCGGCAGAACGGCGAATTCTTACAGTGTCCGTGCTCCGCGCGCTCTTCTCCCACCCCTCCAAATAAAGCAATAACGAACGGTGGCATTTCCAAGAAACCGTGCTTTTGTCCGTAGCCATCTTCGAATTGTTCAAATAATAATTTCTTAATTTTTCAACTCGCTGTGTCTTTTTTAAATCAAGCATATCGCACCTCCGAAAGTGTTTTATTTTCATATTGAAATACCGTTTATTTTGTGTTATACTCATATTATACGTGATAAAACATATTTCGTCTATGAAAATATAACATTAATTA
>CAZSIY010000235.1:0-2495 GCA_964606825.1 uncultured Oscillospiraceae bacterium
GGTTTACATAGTGTTAACACAATAAATTTTAACACATATTTTCAGAAATGTCAACCGAGAAAGAAAATTTTTTGTTCACTGGCAGTCCCCATGTTGAAAAAACATATCAAAATGCAACTTATTTTTCATCTTTCAATAAGTTCACTGTTGTTACTTGTTAAAATATTCATATATATTCTTTGCCGTTGCAAGGTCTATTCCCTTAACCGCCGCCAGTTCTTCAACGCTTGCCTCTTTTATTTTCTTAAGCGATTTAAAGTGTGAAAGGAGAGCTTTTTTGCGTTTTTCGCCTACGCCGGAAATCAAGTCAAGCTCACTTTTTACCGTTTTCTTGCTTTGATTGTTTCTCAAATAGGTAATAGCGCGCCTGTGCATTTCGTCTTGAATACTTATAAGGAGCATAAACGCCTCACTTTTTTTGTCAAGATTTATTTCGCCTTTTTGCGAAGCAATTGCGCGCGTGCGGTGGTTATCATCTTTTACTATACCGAACACCGGAACATCTATATTAAGGTCTAAAAGCGTTTGTTTTACGGCGCTGCGATGAGTTTCGCCGCCGTCAGCAAACACAACGTCGGGAAGCGGCAAAAACTTTGCATCTTTCTCCGAAAGCTCGCCTTTTTTTATAAGCTGTGCCTCATTTAGCGCTCTTGTGAACCTTCTTTGGATAACTTCTCTCATAGAGGCGTAGTCGTCTTGAATATCAACATTTTTTATTTTAAAATTTCTGTATCTTTTGGTAAGCGGTTTACCGTCTTTAAACACCACCATCGACGCAACGCTTGTACCGGCTCCCATGTTTGAAATATCATACGCTTCTATAAGCATGGGCGGAGTATTTAAGCCCAACACCTCTTGAAGTGAAGAAATAGCGGCATTTTTAAATCCGATATCGCGAAGAATTTTAAGTTCTCTTTCGCTGTGCTCTTTTTTCGCGTTTGCCTTTATCATACGCATAAGTTTCGCATTTTCGCCGATTTTCGGAACGACAAGTTTAACACTTCTTCCCGCTTTTTCGCTAAGCCAGGTTTCAACAACTTCTTCATCATCTATTTGAGTTTCAACCAAAATTCTGTTTGGTATAAAAGTGCTGTCTTCGTAATATTGGCGAATAAAATCGGAAATTATGATTTCGTAGGCAATTTCCTCGGTATCCGGTATGAAATAATGCTCTCTTCCTATCATTTTTCCGGAACGTATAAAAAACAGCTGAACGCAGGCGGTGTTGTTTTTGTTATATATTCCGATAACATCGTTGTCGTTTCCGTTGGGATTTACGATTTTTTGCCTACTTTTTAAAGTTTCTATTGCCTTTAAGCTGTCACGGCAATCGGCAGCTCTTTCAAAATCCATATCGTCGCTCGCTTTTTTCATCTGCCCCCAAAGCCGTTTTTGAGCTTCCGATGTTTTTCCGCCGGCAAATTCTACGGCGTTTGCAACATTTTTCCGATATTCCTCGGCTGTCATGGCGCCTATGCAAGCCCCGCCGCATTTTTTTAGCTGATAATAAAGGCACGGGCGCTCCGCTCTGTAATCCTCTGTGATTTCTTTGTTGCAACTTCTTAGCTTATATATGCTTTTTATAAGCGCGATAAGCTGTTTTAAGTCATACGCGCTTTGATAAGGGCCGAAATATTTTGCACCGTCGTTTTTTACCTTTCGGGTAAATAGAATACGCGGGTACAGCTCATTGAGTGTTATTTTCATAAAGGGATAAGTTTTGTCATCTTTTAAAAGAATGTTATATTTCGGCATATTTTCCTTTATGAGGTTATTTTCCAAAACAAGCGCCTCAAGCTCGCTGTCGGTTATTATATACTCAAAAATATCTACATTTTCCACCATAGATGCAACTTTAGGAGGGTGGTTGTGAGATTTAAAATATGAGCGAACCCTGTTTTTCAAATTTTTGGCCTTGCCTACATATATAATTTCTCCCGCGGCATTTCGCATAATGTAAACGCCGCTTTTGTCGGGAAGAGTTTTCAGTTTTTCATTAATCTCGCTGTTCACGACTTTACCCTCCTTGCAAAAGAAAAATAACCTCCACCCGAGAGTGAAGGTTACTTAAAATCAGTCAATATCGGCAAAATTTGACATTATAAGAAGCTCCAATTCCTCAACAGCTTCCTGCTCGTCACTGCCGTCTGCCGAAATAACAATGTGCGTTCCCTTGGTAATACCCAAAGACAATACGCCGAGAAGGCTTTTTGCATTTACCTTTCTTTCGTCCTTGGCAATAGTTATAAGTGACTTAAACTCATTCGCCTTTTGTATGAAAAATGTTGCCGGACGTGCATGCAAGCCAACTTGATTTTGAACAATAATTTCTTTACTTACCATTTCTTTCGCTCCCGTATAGTAGTACATTTATTTACTACATAATATCAAATATTCACCTTAAAGTCAACCTCGAAAACAAAATTTGTGAAAATATTATCTAAAATAATAATTATTTCTTGCACTTTAATATATATAATGTTATAATTAATCTA
>CAZSIY010000236.1:0-2484 GCA_964606825.1 uncultured Oscillospiraceae bacterium
CCCATATGCTCCCCTCCTATTCGCTCGTAATAAGTTTTGAATAAATCCCGCCGCGACGAAAAAGCTCCTCGTGAGTGCCTCTTTCCGCTATTTCGCCATTGTCCATTACTATAATTTCGTCGCAATCGCGAACTGTGGAAAGGCGATGGGCAATTACAATGCAAGCTATCCCTCTTGCCGATATGGAATTTACAACTTCACATTCCGTAGCACTGTCAAGCGCGCTTGTGGCCTCGTCCATAACGATAATTGTAGGTTCTTGCGCCAAAACGCGCGCAATCTCCAACCGCTGTTTTTCTCCGCCGGAAAAGTTCTTCCCGTTTTCGTAGACCATACAGTTATAACCACCCTCGCGCTGCATAACGGCGTCGTGAATTTTCGCGTCGCGCGATGCCATAATCATTTCAAAATCCTCTATTGAGCCGTCCCACATTTTTATGTTGTTGGCAACCGTGTCGCGAAACATAATAACATCTTGGTCAACCACAGCTACGGAACCTGTAAATTCGGCACGATCAATTTCTGAAATTGATTTTCCGTCAAACAAAATTTTTCCGCTCCACGGCTTATACAGGCCCGATATAATTTTGGCTATGGTGGATTTTCCGCAACCTGATGCCCCGACTATCGCAACCTTTTTGCCGGGTTCCAATTTCAAATTAAAATTCTTGATAAGCGGCGGTGAAAGCGGTGAATAACCGAAAGTAATATCTATCATTTCAACATTGCCCGACAGTTTGTCATACTCACGCTCTGTGCTTTCGCTTTCCGAGCAAAGAAAGTCTTGAGGATAGTTCATCACGTCTTCTATGCGCTCCGAGTCGCACCTTATCTGACCCAATTTTTCACCTACCGACATAAGTTTTTTCGCCGGTTGAGAAAAAGCATTTAAAAAGCCTCTGAACGCAAGCAACATACCCAATGTAAACTCACCTTGCATAATGAGCAAAATACCGATAGTTAAAGCAACAACATCTGCAATTGACGAAACCAACCCCGGTAAAACGCCGATTTTGCTGTCTTCTTTCAAATATTCCGTTTGCGCATTGTTCACATTCGCGCTGTATCCCGCCCATTTTTCGAAAAATCCGTTTTCGGCGCCGTTTGCCTTAATCGTTTCAATCATTTCTATTCCGGAAATGGTTGTGCCGGCAAGTTTCCCCTCATCGCGCATCATTACACGCAAGATATTTATGCGTTTTTTCGAAGCATATCCGCAAAGAAAAACATTTACAAGCACCGACCCTATGCCCACAACGGTAAGAACAGCGCTGTATTTCAGCATTATCGCAAGGTAAAGCACAAGCATTACCGCATCAAGCGCAAGAGGGACGAGCACATTTATCAACGACGTGGCAATCGTACTGTTTGAAGCCATTCTTGTTTGAACATCTCCCGCCATTCTTTGCGAGAAAAATTCTACGGGCATATTGAGAATTTTCCACATAAAAGATGAACTGCCCATTGCCGCGAATTTTCCGCTAATACGTAACATTCCCGCTTCTTTTGCGCCCAAAATTGCCCCGTAGGCAATGCCTATCGCGCAAACAACCGCAAGAAATGCCGCCAAATATTTTTCACCGTCACCGAGTATAAAATCAGCAAAAGTTTTTGAAAGCGACAAATTTATAATTTGCGTAAATGAAGCAAGAAATGTTGCCAAAATTACAAAAGCTATTGCACTCGAGGAATTTTTTAAAAGTTTCTTCGCAAATGAAAACACGCTCTTGCGCTTGCCTGATTTTTCAAAATCGGAATTAGGCGAAAAGTACAGACAAACACCTGTGAAAGAATTGTCAAACTCTTCTTTTGAAATTTCCATTCTGCCTCTTGCGGGGTCATTTACAACGGCTTTTTCGCCTTTAAAACCGCAAAGCAACACGAAGTGATTGAAATTCCAATGTATAATACACGGGAAAGTTGCATTTTTCTTTATTTCTTCGGGTTCGAATTTATACGCTTTTGTACTCAAATTATATTTTGCGGCGGCTTTTAAAATATTTCCCGCGTTTGAGCCGTCTCTCGAAACCGCGCAATCGCGCCGAACAACCTCAAGCGGGAGCCACTTTTTGTAATACGCCAAAACCATTGCAAGGCAAGCGGCTCCGCACTCCAAGGCTTCCATTTGCATAATAACCGGCACGTTGACACATTTTTTTCGTTTCAGCATAGAAATACCTCAATTCATTAAAAGAGAAAGCGGAGAAACTCGTTTAATCAACACTTGAGTTTTGTAAACGCCTTGCGGCAGTGATGATCCGAGCGTTACTTTGCAAACCCATTCATCATTAGAAAATCCCGCGACATGCGCCTCATAAGGCGAAAGCGTGTCCGACACTCTCGTCGGCATTTCGGATGTTCCGGTTAATTTTAAAGAGCCGCTCTCCGTTACAAACTCTGTTTCTTTTGAAATACTTGCGCAGTCGGCCTCTCTTACGTAGCAAAGCGTTTCGTCTTGCAAGCACATAGTTACAGCAGGTACCG
>CAZSIY010000237.1:0-2477 GCA_964606825.1 uncultured Oscillospiraceae bacterium
CTAAAAGACAAGTTATTGCTGTACATGCGGCAAAGGGAAGCACTGTAATTTCTGACTGGTTGCAGGGTAGCCCCATTTATAAAGTGATGAAACAAAAAATTTGCGGAGCTGTTAAAAAGTTTCATCCGGAGCACATTTTCTTTATTTGGCTTCAAGGCGAAAGTGATGCAATTGCGGGAACAAATTGCGGCGATTATATCGAAAGTATCTCATCTTTTCAAAAATCGCTTGAATCGGATTTTGATATTTCCGGTTTCGGAATAATAAGAGTCGGAAGATTTACCGGAGACGCGCGAGATGACGAAATAATTCGAGCGCAAGATGAAATTTGCCGAAAAAGCAAAGATTTTGTTATGCTTACAGATATCGCCACCGAGTTAAACAAGCATCTCGAACATATGAACCCCAACGTTAAAGGTCATTTCAGCGCAAGTGGCTTGGAAATTTTGGGAAATGCCGCGGCAACCGGTTTGGCACATTATGTTCTTAAAAATTACAAAAAAGTATGACTTATTTATAAAATTCTATGCATTTCAAACCGGCATACCACAAAAAGTGACATGCCGGTTTCGTTTAAAAATATTTCAAACTTCTATATTGCCGCAAGTTATTAATTCGGATTTCCACCATTTGGTAGCAATTCAGCTCCGGAAGCGTAAAGCTGCCGTTAGTGCCGTCAAGTGAAAAATCAAGGTTTTTATGTTCGGTGCATGCTGATGCGAACAGAATGTGCGGTTGAAATAAGGATTTTGGCGATTGGCAACGGCTATACCCTCATCAGCTTTTATGTTATATGCCTTTGAATATGTAACATAGGATGTTTTCTTTATCTCGCCGAATTCAAAATTCGGCGCCGTGTACACCGGCGAAAATTCACTTTTGCCCAAAAATTTCACACCGAAATCGGCGAAAAATTCATCATTGCCGCTACCCAAACCTGAAGTTCCGCTCATAAGCAGTTTACCGCCGTTGGCAAGATAATTTTTTTGGTTTTTCGGAAATTTCATCGTCCAAACGTATTCTGTCGGGCATGATTATAAGTTTATACTTTGAAAAATCACTTTCAAAGTCAGCACATCGAAAAGATAATGGCACTCGCCCAAAATTCTTGCCGCGCCCACGTCGGAGTCTTCATATCCGGGGTATTCAAAGTCGAAATCTTGTGTTTTAAAGTGCCAATATGCAGTTTCTGCCAACAATCTTCCAACATCGGCTACATTTTTTGCATTTCCGATAATTTTTTTGCTTTGCTCAACAACATCGTAAGCCTTTCCAATCATTTCATATGTAACAAGGTCCATATGACCGTCCGGATGGAGATGGTCTCCCACCGAGCACATAGCCCCGTTTGCCGTTGCAAGAGCCGTTTCGAAAAGCAGTGCATTTGTTGCTTAAACCTGCCAAACTCACCCCACGTGCCGTGAAATTTGCCTGTCATAGACAAAAATTCCTTATCAAACTTTCTGACATATGCGGCACTTATCGGGAGATTGTCATAACCCCAGCCTCCCGTTGGAAGGCTCTCAATTTCAAAATGACTGATATGCCCCATTAAGTCGCGTCTGTCGCGGCGAACGTGACCGCCGTTGTGAAAAATGGGCAAACCGGTTTTGTATTTGTCAACCGTTTCGCGTACGCGGCGATAATATCTTTCGTACACCTCTTCGCCAAGCTCCAGCATATCTTTCATGTTGCCCACTTTAGCCCCGCGAGCCTCAAGGTCGGCACGACATTTCGGGCAATAGCACATGCCCGGGCTTACATTATCTAGAAAAATGCCGACCGCATCATAATTCTTTACAAATTCTTCAAGTTCAGCTTTGAGATAATCAGTGTATCCGCTGTTAAAACAAATCGAATGGAAGCAAACGCTTTCCAAAGAGGGATAGTAATTTTTGTTATAATCCTGTTCGCCCCAGCCGCACCATTCCTTATGTGCGCGATCGGCACGTTCGTCAAGACCTGCCGAAAGATATACCGGCGTTTTAACACCAATTTCGTGCGCAGCTTCAATTTGAGCTGCTAAAAGGTCAAAATTCAAATGTGGATGCATTTCGTTTGCTTCTGTTTTATGATACGCCCATCCATGGTGGCATTTGTCAAAAAGCGTAATTGAACCTATATGCCCGGCGATAAACGCTTTTTGAAAATTTTCTTTTGAAAAATTACTGACTATGCCTCAATGCGCTCGGAGGTGTGAAAATCGAGATTAATTTGTCTGTTTATCATTTGTTTTACCTCCTTGTATTGAATATCTTTTTTCAATGTAACATACTTTTTTGCTGTGTCAATGACAATTTTTAAGAATGAAATTTGCTCATTTGATTTTTTATAAAAATTGAACTTAAGGAATTTCAATAAAAGAAACTGCTGAAAATAAAAACCGCATAAACACTGTAAAATCAGTATTCATGCGGTTTTCGTAATTGGCGGAGATGGTGGGATTTGAACCCACGTGCCGCTCATCACGGCAACAC
>CAZSIY010000238.1:0-2473 GCA_964606825.1 uncultured Oscillospiraceae bacterium
ATAGCATATATCCGTGAAAATGGATATTTAAACTATAATTATATAATACAAGGAGAAATGTATTATGAAAAAATTTTTAACACTTTTAACTGTTGTTGCAATGTGCTTTGCATTTCTTACTGGCTGCTCAGACCCGGTTTTCGACGATTTTGAAAACTTTTTAAACGTTGAAATGACAGATGTAAACGAAAATTACGAAAAAATCAAAGTCGAAGTCGGAACATGGGAAGAGCTTGAAGATGACGCGGCTCTCGAATCAAGCCTAAGCGATGTGCTTTTGCCGCTTGTGAATAACGCTCTTGATAAACTCAAAGATGTAAAACCCGAAACGGAAGAAGTAAAAGAGCTTAAAGAAAAATACATTAAAATGATGAACGCCTATAAAGACGGCTTTGAGGAAGTTCTCGAAGGTATCCGCGAGGTTGCCGAAGACAAAGTGGTAAACGGAAGCGATATGCTCAGTGATGCGTTGGAGCTTTTGGACGACTATAACAATGCTTTGGAAAAACTTGCAAAAGAAGTAGATGCCGAAATAGAATATTAAAAATCATAAAGCGCAGGAGAAACCTTATCTCTTGCGCTTTTTTTGTTATGCTGAAATATTTGTATTGCAATTTTGATTTTTTGTGTTATAATTATGATATTGCAAATCTTAGAATTTAACGCATATAATATGATTTTCGATTTGCGCAGACATTTTAGACGCATGAAGTGAAAAGAGGTTATTGATATGAAAAAATATCTTATTAAAGAGAGTGGCAATTTTTATAAAGCAAATTTGCATTGTCATTCTACGGATTCCGATGGTGCAAACTCTCCCGAGGTAGTTAAGGAAGGATATATGAAACGTGGGTATTCCATCGTTGCTTTTACAGACCACGATATAATGATAAACAAAAATTATCTTTCAGATGATAAATTTCTTGCTCTTAACGGCTTTGAAACACAGTCTCCCGGAAAAGGCGCAGGTCCCGGAGATAAGAATACGCATTTTAATTATATATCGTTGGATAAAAACAATGTTAAGCACCCGCTTTACCATAGCACGGATTTCAAATTTTGGGGCGACGATATTGCGGCGCAAGTTGAACACGAGGAAGGCGTTGAAGATTTTGAACGCATACGTACTCCGGAATGTATGAATGAAATGATTAAACGCGGTCGTGACAAGAATTTCTTTGTAACATATAATCACCCTATGTGGAATTTGGATGACTATACCGACTATGTGAATTTAAAAGGTCTAAATGCAATGGAAATTTGCAATACCGGCAGTTATGAAGAAGGTTGGGATGACTTTTGCCCGCAGATTTATGATTATATGCTTCGTAGCGGTCAAAGAATTTATTGCCTTATGACCGATGACAGCCATAATTTTGATTATGCTTTTGACGGCTGGACAATGATTAAGGCGGATAAGCTCGATTATGAAAATGTGGCGCAATCACTAAAGGACGGCCAGTTCTATTCGTCAATGGGCCCCGAGATTTACAGCTTGTGGATAGAGGACAACGAGGTTCATATAAAATGTTCAAAAGCCAGACTGATTACCGTCGGAACCGCCAGAAGAACCAACAGTTCCGTGCGCGCATCTGACGAAAACGGTATTACCGAAGCAAGTTTTAAAATCAGTTCGGAAGATAAATATTTTCGCCTGACAGTGTTTGATTACGCTGGAAAACCGGCTTGCACCAATGCATATTTTACAGATGAGTTTTGCGAGTAATTAATGCGCATGCTTGTGTAATGATAATTAGGTGTGTGATGATTTGTGAGAAAAAAGTGCATGAAAAGGAGCAATTGCCAAATCGGAATTGCTCCTTTTTTATGCAAATAAATATTTGAAAATTTTCAAAAAAGTATTGACAAAGGAAAAAATATATGTTATATTGTTGTTGTAATCATTACAAAACTGATTTAATTACAAATTAGGAGCGTCACATGACTACTGCTGAAATTCTTAAAATGAATAATATCAAGCCATCGACGATAAGAATAAAGGTTTACGAATATTTATCGGGAACCAAATCTCATCCGACCGCTGAAGAAATTTACACAGCTTTGCTTCCTAACATGCCGACACTTTCAAAAACTTCGGTTTACAACACGGTGAAATTGCTCGTAGACTCGGGAATGTCGAAAAATATCACAATAGATGGTATGCAAACCCGCTACGATGCCGACGTTTCGGTTCATGGCCACTTTTTGTGCAAGCGTTGCGGCAAAGTGTACGATTTTAACATCAATGAGAATTTAGGTGCTGAACTTGACGGTTTTAATGTAGAATTCAAAGAGGTGTATTTTGGCGGCATATGCCGCGATTGTATGATTGCCCAAAAGGCGTAGAAAACACGATGCCTTAATATTGATATTAAAAATTTTTATTTAAAAGGAGAATGTTATTATGAAAAAATTTGTATGTCATGTTTGCGGTTATGTTCACGAAGGCGATGCAGCACCTGAAAAATGCACC
>CAZSIY010000239.1:0-2464 GCA_964606825.1 uncultured Oscillospiraceae bacterium
GAAGATGCAATTTCCCTCGGTGTCGGTGAGCCGGACTTTGTAACCCCTTGGCACATAAGAGATGCCGGAATATATGCCCTTGAAAAAGGCCGCACGTATTATACGTCCAACTCCGGTCTTTTGGAGCTTCGCGAAGAGATATGCAATTATCTTACAAAATTCGACCTTTCCTACACTTCGGATGAAGTGCTTGTAACCGTCGGTGGAAGCGAGGCTATCGACTTGGCAATGCGCACTATTCTCTCCCCCGGTGATGAGGTGATAGTCCACGAACCGTCTTTTGTGTGCTACAAGCCTTGTGCCATGATGGCGGGCGCGGTTCCCGTTGTAATAGAAACCAAAGCTGAAAACGACTTTAAGATAACAAAAGAAGAACTTCTCGAAAAAATAACCGACAAAACAAAACTTCTTGTTCTCTCATATCCAAACAACCCAACGGGAGCCGTTATGACAAAAGAAGACCTTGAAGATATTGCAGAGGTTGTAAAAGAGAAAAACATCATGGTAATTTCCGATGAAATATATGCAGAACTTACATATACAGGAAAGCACGTGTCAATCGCAAGTTTACCGGGCATGAAAGAACGCACGATTGTCGTAAACGGATTTTCAAAAGCATTTGCCATGACAGGCTGGAGGCTCGGATACCTTGCGGCGAACAAAACCCTTACCAAACAAATAACAAAGGTTCACCAATACGCTATAATGTGCTCACCCACAACAAGCCAGTACGCGGCAGTTGAAGCGCTCAGAAACGGCGAAGAGTCTATAAGAGCCATGGTTTCGGAATACAGCGACCGCAGAAAAATAATCACCGACGGATTTAACAGCATGGGATTTACTTGTTTTTCGCCAAACGGAGCATTTTACATTTTCCCGTCTATTAAGAGAAGCGGACTCTCTTCCGAAGAATTTTGCGAGAAACTTCTTGCGGAAGAAAAAGTTGCACTGGTTCCCGGAACCGCATTCGGCACAAGCGGAGAGGGTTATGTAAGAGTTTCTTATGCATACAGCATAGCTCAAATCAACACCGCCCTTGAACGCATCAAAAAATTTGCAGACAGAATATAGGTGAACACATGAGCTTTAACATAGTTATGATAGAGCCGGAAATCCCCCAAAATACCGGCAACGTGGCAAGGACATGCGCCGTGACAGGTTCAAGACTTCATTTGGTAAAACCTCTCGGCTTTGAAATAGATGACAAAAAGTTAAAACGCGCCGGCCTTGACTACTGGGATAAACTCGACATTACAATATATGAAACCATTGACGAGTTTTTTAAGAAAAACAAAGGCACATTCTACTTTGCATCCACCAAAAGTTTAAATAGATACTCAGACGTTCACTTTAAAGACGGCGACTACATAGTGTTCGGCAAAGAAACAAAGGGGATTGACGAAGCTCTTTTAAAGGAACACCGCGAAAATTGTATTCGCATACCGATGCAAAAAGGCGAGCGAAGCCTAAATTTGTCAAATTCAGTGGCAATAATAATTTACGAAGCACTCAGGCAAAACGACTTTTTTGATTTGGAAACCACAGGACAGCTTACAAAATTCGATTGGGAGTAATAAGGAGGCCGATTATGGACAAAATAAAAATTATAACCGACAGTGCGTCGGATCTTACTCTTGAAACAGCAAATGAATACGGCATACACATAATACCCATAAATTTAACAATTGACGGCAAAAACGTCAAAGATAAATATGAAATTACAAATGCCGAGTTCTACGATTACATGAAAAACAGTAGCGAAATTCCGAAAACTTCGCAAATTACCGTTGTGGAGCACATCGAAGAGTTTAAAAAGTTTTCGGACGATTATTCCATAATATATGTTCCCATTTCTTCTAAAGCAAGCGGAACGTGTCAGAGCGCCTTGCTTGCAAAGCAGGAAATCGAAGAAGAAAACCCGAATGCAGACATAACAATCGTAGATCCCATGCTCTTTTCATACGGATATGGCTATTGGATAATCGAAGCCGCAAAAATGGCGTCAAACGGAAGCAGCGTTAAGGAAATTACAGACATGCTGAAAGACAGATTTTCAAAAGTCGACATTCTCCTCTCCGTTGAAACCCTGGATTACTTACAAAAAGGCGGGAGGATAAGCCCGGCAGCAAAAATTCTTGCAAACGTGCTCGATATAAGCCCTATTCTTACAATAGAAAACGGACTTGTTATGAACCGCGACAAAGTGCGCGGCAAAAAGAAAATCGTTTCCAAAATGGTTGATATACTAAAAGAAAACGCCGATGACACATGCGGACAAGAAATTATAATCATGCATGGCAACGTTCCCGAAAAGGCAGAAAAAATGAAAGAAGTTCTTTTTGAAAAAACGTCTTTCAGAGATGTGGAAATCGCCGAAATTGGCCCTTGCATCGGAACTCACACCGGCCCGGGAGCTTTTGCATTTGTTTATTTAAAGAAATAATCGCCGTTTCATGTATAAAAT
>CAZSIY010000240.1:0-2437 GCA_964606825.1 uncultured Oscillospiraceae bacterium
TGGTGCCGGTGGTCGGGGTCGAACCGACACGGTGTTGCCACCACGAGATTTTGAGTCTCGCACGTCTGCCAATTCCATCACACCGGCGTCACATTACCATAATATAATAACACATAATTTTATAAAAAGCAAGACATTTTTTAATTATTTTCAAACAAATTGTATTTATTGCCGAATTTTTTAACGAAAATACTGCCAAATACCCCAAAATTCGTTAAATCAAAGATGAATTTGCACATATAATATCAAGAGGTGATAACTATGCAAAACAAAATTACTTACTATGCCGCCGCAAATTGCGGAGAGGGGCGCGTGTCGTATTTTGGCGAATATCTGCGCGCTGATCAAAAGAAAATCGTTTTGAAAAACACAACCCGTCTCATAAAAAGAGAGCTTTTTACCGGTATAGAGGCTCTTCTCAGCAAAGATGAGCCCGAAGAGGCGATTATTACCGAGGGGTACGCAAGAGAAATCGGCGCGATGATACTGCCCAAAAGAGACATTTTATTGTCCGACGAGGGATATTTTGAAGATTTTTCCGACGATATGGTTTTCGACTTTGCAAACTGCTTAAAAAGCGGCATTTTTTCCTTTGGAAAGTCCGTTAAAGAAAACGACATGTACGCCCAAGCGACACGTTACCTCAAAGAGGCAAAGGCAATTCACGACGACTGGGAGAAAATTTACATTGAAAACACGGACTTCGACAAATTAAACAATGCCACGGAGAACCTCATACAAGAGATTTTTTCGGGTATTTCGCCGAAAAACGCCGAGGGAAAAAACACAAACCGATTTTTCGGCACGCTTCTTACGCAAGGCTCAAAAAACTACATTGATCAAATCACCGCCGACATTAAAATCAGAATATTTATAAAAGGCAGACCCGGAACAGGAAAATCGACAGTGATGAAAAAAATACGAGCACGTGCTAGAAAATACGGCTTTAACACCGAAACTTACAGGTGCAGTTTTGACCCGCAAAGCCTCGACATGGTGGTAATTCGAGAAATGGGAATATGCATTTTCGACTCAACGCCGCCCCACGAAATGCAACCCGCAAGAGACGGCGACAGTATTTTTGACATTTACTCGCTGGCGGTTGACGCTGCCACAGATGAAAAATACTCCGCAGACCTTTCCGAAATCAAGAAAAGATACGGCTCAAAAATCCGCCTTGCCTCAAATTATTTAAGAGAAGCTCACGAGCTCGTGCAGTGGCGCGAAGCGGAATTTAACAGAGGTATAAAACGAGATAGACTTGACGATATGTTAAAGGAAATCTTAAAAACCGTATCGTAAAAGTTTTTTCAAATTCTGTACTTTTTTCTAAGCGACGTAGGGGTTAGATTAAAATACGCTTTAAACTTTTTTCTAAAGTAAGACGGCGAGCTGAAACCCAGGGCATCGCTCACATTCTCAACGCTTTCATCGGTGGAAATTAGCATCTCTTTTGCCTTTTCCACGAGCATTTTGTTTCTTTCGTCGTTGGGAGTGGCAGTGCCCGCCTTTTTAAACGCCGCATACACCGCTGCTTCGCTCATTGCGCATCTTTTGGCAATTTGCGCCATTTTTTCCTGCGGATGAGCGGAGATTTCCTTTTTTACCGCTTCCACGATTTCGTCGCTTCGGCTTTGCTTTTCGCTAGCCATTTTGGACAAAAGAATACCGCAAAGGGTATAAAATTTGCCAACAAGAGGCGCATCAAGCTCCCCGGCAACTGAAATTTCATAAAACAATTTCATAGCATCGTCGCTTTTTTCAATAACCTGCGCCGGATACATCTTTTGCCCGAAATTCGGCAAATACAAAAATCCCAAGGAGATAAATTTTATGTCGGGATTGCCGTACCAATAAGACTGATACCCCACTTTTTTCGGGATATAAAAAATATCTCCCGGCGCCACTTCCACGCAATAGCTTTGCGTAACGATTTTGCTTACGCCCTCAAGCATAAGCGCAAAAAAATGACAATGCGAACCTCGGCGGTTGTCGGTATATTTATAATTTTTAAAACTTAAATTGTTAAAATAGAAACTTTCCGAGAAAAATACATCATTCACCCTATATACACCTCAAAAATGCAGAGAATTTTACCTCTTTTATTATAGAATAACATATTTTATTCTTTAGGTCAATATGTTATAATGCAAAAAATGCGAAAAGAGGTAGTAAAATGAAGTGCAAACAGATAATATTTACCGAAAAAAACAAAGCCGAACTTTTAGACGTTGACGTGTGCGAATTGGGCGAGCACTCGGTTATGGTTCAAACAATGTTTACAACCATAAGTTGTGGCACGGAAAGGGCAAACATCACCGGAAACGTAAACGTAAGCCCGAGCGGAGGCGGTTGCGTATTTCCGCGCTACCCCGGCTACAATTGCGCAGGGGTGGTGGTAAAAAAAGGAAGCAAAGTAACAAGCGTTGAAGTGGGC
>CAZSIY010000241.1:0-2434 GCA_964606825.1 uncultured Oscillospiraceae bacterium
GGTATGGCCCAGCGCGGCGGCTCCGTGTCCTGCCTCCTTGCTTCTCATCTTTCGCAAAAAGGCGCATTCGCGTTGGCTATTCGTTTGTAAACGCACTCATAATGCCCTTAATTTTACGGCATTTTTTGTTAAGTTCTGTAAGAACACCCGTACCAAAAGTGGCAAATGAATTTGCCTAAGATAGAGATACCGGATAGTAGTAAATAGATAAAAACATTGCGCATTTACGCCGTTTTTGTACTATTATCTGTTATCTATTATTTATTATCCGTTATCTAAACTTTATTGCAGGATTGCCTCGAACTCAAGAAAATCACTTCTCCGCTTTTTCTCCTTACCAAGTATCCCTACGAATTTGCCGATTTGGAAATAATATTATAATAATCAGCCAAAAGCAAAATATGCTTTCGGCTGATTTAATACGATTATGTTTTTGTATATTCAAAAATGTTTTTGTAAGATTGCAAAAAACATTGACAAACATTTAAAATTGTGATACAATGTTTGTAACGGCTGAAAGGAGTGCATGATATGAAGAGAATATATGCAGATATTGACGAAAATCTTTTTAACGACGCAAATATTATTTTTGACGATGTCGGACTTAGCATGGAAAGTGCAATCACGGTTATGCTAAAGCGCGTTGTGCGCGATGGTGGATTTTCGTTTCTTTTCGGCGGCAATCCCACAAAATCGCATTGTTCGCCCGATATTATACAGGAAGAAAACGCGACGGAAACAAAAAAAGAAACACAATTTAAAATGACAAAAAACCGCGCAATTGCCTTGTTTAAAAACGAAGGCATAGCTTTTAACGCCAACGTTACCTTTGCCTCAAAAAACAAATCGTCGTATAATTACTGGGCAAATCCCTCTTTCGACGTGCTGGACAGCGATTGGTTTCTAATTCTCAATGACTGGATAAACCGCAAAATTCATTTGTTTGAAATACCCGCAAAAACATTTAAACACGATTGCCTTGTTTCAAGAGCGGACAAAAACAAAATCGACCTGCAAATTATGCACGACGACAGCTTGTTCACTGATGCGCGCAGTAAAATCAGCTTTGTAAAGTATTTGAAAATTACAATTTCATATTGAAAATCATTTTGTAAAAAAGGTAAGACTCACAAACGGTTGTGCCCTCATCTTGACGAAAGAAGGTGATGGCTGTGGACAAAAATTACATTATTTCGTTTATGATAATTTTGTTGCTGTTGGCATTAATCGTAAAAAAATAACGCCCATCCGCTAAAATGATGCGTTATTTTTCGATATATCGTTCGGCATGACTGAATGTGGTCTTGCCTTTTCATTATTATACAACTAAATGTTAAATTTGTCAACCGGCATGATAGCGTCAATTTATTTTCCGTTTGAAGCACGGCCTTTTTGTCATCTGAAATGTTTAGTTTTGCATCTTTTGAAAGAGCAGTGATGTTTCTTTTTTCAAACGGCAAAAACACGCCGTCATCTTGCAATATTTTTTTAAGATCGGGCCAATATTCGCCTTTAAGTTCACGAGGTAATATACTGTTTTTAACGCAAAGATATGCCGCAGTGCCTACAGCCTGACCCAAAAGTGAGCAAGTGCCCATAACACGCGTTGAACTCATTGCCGCATGGGTTGCGCTGATATTTCTGCCGGCGAAAAAAAAGATTTTCCACATTAACAGAATAAAGGCACCTCAGCGGTATGCCGTAAGGCGGAGGCGCCGGATACATTACCGATGCTTTATCCTCGGAAGAATTTGCTTTAAAACCTTTTGGATTGTGGTCGTCCATAGGCCAGCCGCCGTACGCCGCAACATCAGGAAAACGGCCGCCGCTTTCGATATCATTTTGAGTTAAAATATGCTCGCCTACATATCTTACAGACTCTCTTTTTCCTGGCAGAAAGCCTACCCTTTCAAGCTCCCAATTTTCGCAGCCGTGATTTCCGCGATTTTTTATATGATCCAAATGCCAAACACCGTTTTTATAAGTTCATCCCTTATTTTTTCGCTATCAGCAATCGCTTCGCTGTCGCCGCCAAGCTCAATCCACCACAAATTACAACCGCTTGTGCCTATTTTATGATCACGAGTTTGGCTGAATTTTACCTCTCTGTCTGTTTCTCTTGCCTGGAGAAGTATAGACATTCCCATAGTATGACTGTCGGCAGTTTTCGGGCCGATAGTTTCACTAAATTCATCATTTGCCTCTCTTCCTATTCTGTATTTTGCACCGTTGAGGGGCGCAAGCACACTGTCACCGGAACAATCGGCAAAAAACTTCGCACTCACTTTATGATAAGTATAGGTTGTAAGTTGCCATGCGGTTACACTTTCAATTTTGTTTTCCGAACAATTCGCATCAAAGCACGAGCAAATCAAATATCTTATAATAAATATATAAAATATTATAATTCGGCGAGAGGTATGTTGGTAACAAA
>CAZSIY010000242.1:0-2432 GCA_964606825.1 uncultured Oscillospiraceae bacterium
GTTAGCTGACTGAGGGGATAAGAGCCATAACAATTCTATCTCCCAAAACAAAAACCGCGGCTTTAAAAGCCACGGCAACTGAAAATCACACAAACTTATTCAAATTTTCATCATACGAATAATCTATCGATTTAAGTTTTTCCAAAATTTCCTCTTTATCTTCGCCCATATCCTCGCAAAGCGCGTCCAGTGAGGGATAAAAATCGCGAAGTTTTGTATTTATTATGCTTAAAAGTATAATCGGGTCGTTTGCTATCATAAGTTTATCCTCAAATCTTTAAAAGTTTTCTTGCGTTTTTAAAATATATTTTTTTCTTGTCGTTATCGCTTATGTCCAAAGACTCAACGAGGCGCATTTCCCAAGACGGCCTGTGCCACGGCATATCCGAGCCGAAAAGGAGCCTGTCGGGCGTGTGTTTTTCGACAATCTTTTGCGCAAAATATTTTGGCATTGTGCCGTAGCCGAAAGATATGTCAAACCACAAGTCGGGAATGGCGCAAAGAATTTTTTCCACTTCTTCGGAGCAACCGAGGCCGCCCCAATGCGCGGCAATAACCGGCGCGTCAAACCACTTCATCGCGTTTTTTAAATTTTCGGGCATACAGCCGAAAGGCGGCGCAAAGCCGTAGTCGTGCCCCGCGTGAAAAACGGTGATAAGTCCGAGGCTTGACACCTTTTTGTATATGGGCTTCATCTTTTCGTCATCGACGAAAAATTTTTGATAATCGGGGTGAAATTTCACGCCTTTAAGACCCAAATCATGTATGCGCTCAAGCTCGCAGAGCGCATCGGGTGCATCGGGGTGAACCGAGCCGAACGCGAAAATGTTTTCCTTTTTGTTTATTTCGGCGGCAAAATTGTTGACGTTCGTTTGCTGTTTTGGGTTGGTGGCAATGGAGAGTACCACCGAAATGTCCACGCCGTCTTTTTTCATTTCGTCCTCAAGCGACGGGTAGGTGCCGTTTGTTTGCGGCTTAAGCCCGCCCGATGCAAAAGATAGGTTGCCCATTGCGCGAGCGGCAATAGCTTCGGGAAAAGCGTGCGTGTGAAAATCTATTAACATATTATCGCCTCTTTGACCTTAAATTTTATTCCCACATGCCCAAATTTTCTTTGTGCTTTGAAAAAATCGTAATTTCCTTGTTTTCAAACAATTCGTGCGCGTTTCTCACAAAGTCCTCGCATGTTAAATCTCGGTTTCTTATAATCGTTTTCGGGCATGCAAAGCCTATTTCGTAAAGCCATATGCCGTTGTAGCCTATGTCTTTAAACGCCTGTAAAACAGCCTGCCAGTCAAGTTTTCCCTCGCCGGGGAGCCAGTGCCTTTCGTTTATAAAATCATAGTCGGAAATGTGAACCGTGATGATTTTATCACCCAATTTGTGAATAAAATCAACGGGGTTTTCGCTTAGCAGATGGTTTGCGTCAAAGCAAATTCTCAAGTTTTCGTGAACGCCCACCAGCTCCGAAATTTCGTCGGAATTTTTTCCGAGGCACGTGCGCGGCAAATCTTCCACGGCAATAACGGCATCGTATTTTTTCGCGATTTCGGCAAGAGCAAAAAGACTCTCTTCTGCACATTTCATGCGTTTTGGACGCTCGTTTTCTTCTATCGGCTCGCCGCTAGGGTGAATTACAAAAGTTTTTATGCCGATTGCCGATGCCTTTTTTATGAGCCCTTCAAAATAGCTTATCGTGCCTTCGCATGTGCTTTCGTTTGAAATGTCTATCTTGTCAAAGGGCACAAAAGGAAGATGAAAAGACCACAGGATTGTGTTTGTTTCATCTGCCCATTTTTTAATGTCGCCGAAGTTTAAAGAGTCGTATTTTTCGGAGACGGTGCAAATTTCCATTGCATCAATGCCCGCGGCGCTGTATTTTTCAAAAAGTTCTTTGTTTATTTCTTTACTGCATGTGGATAGCCCGATTTTGTACATGATTGTCAACTTTTCAGTGTGGATTTTATGATAGTCGTTTTAAATGCTTTGCCGCTCCAAAAGGCTTCCCCTTGAGGGGAAGGCTTTTTATTCCTCACATTTGCCACATAGCTGAATTGTTCCTTACTGAATTCATTCTAACACATTTTCCCCTAAAATTCAACCTGCAAATTAAAAAACGCTTTTCTCCCCGAGTAGTCCGCCGCTTCCGAGAGCTCCTCACAAATGCGCAAAAGCCTGTTGTATTTGGCGGTTCTGTCACTCCTCGACGGCGCGCCGGTTTTGATTTGCCCCGCATTTACGCCAACCGCAATGTCGGCAATTGTGGTGTCTTCCGTTTCGCCGCTTCTGTGGGAAATTACGGCGGTGTATCCCGCGCGATTTGCCTCTTGTACGGCTTGAAGAGTTTCAGATAGCGTGCCTATTTGGTTTACCTTAATGAGAATGGAATTTGCACATTTGCTCTTAATTCCCGCTTTAAGTCGGCTCTGGTT
>CAZSIY010000243.1:0-2416 GCA_964606825.1 uncultured Oscillospiraceae bacterium
TTTAGCGCATCTTCGTCGAAGGCGGCTGTGGTTATGTAGCAAAATTTCACTTTTCTGTTTGTGGGATTGGTTTCATATATTTTTTTGACTTTCGGAAAAGTGTGTGCCAAAAACCATTTTACGGTATCTCTTTGCGGCTTTTGCTTTTCGGGGTCAAATTTCCCGAGCTTGATAAATGAGCTCGGCTTGTATCCTTTAAGCTCAATTATTATGTATTCAGTGAGCGTTTCGATTATATAATCATACTCAAAATTACCGATTTTTTTGTGGTGTGTGATATTCGCCCCTTGCCATATTTTTTCAAATACGGGGCGCATTAAGTATTCGAACAAGTCACCTTTTATGTTGGAATAATTATCTGCCATATTGGAATGGTCTATTTCTTCTAGCAATTCCGAAATGTCTTCCGCGCTTACTTTCGACGCGTTTTGTACGCGCGCATGCCTTTTTACTATATTCAATGCATTTGTTCCGAAAACGGAGTTAAAGTCGAACATAAGTATGCCGCTTTTTTTAATTTTGGCTATTGCGGATGCGCTGAAAGACGGAGCAAAAACAATAGGCAGTATTTTTCTCTTTTTGCTTTTCACCGAGTGTATGCTCATGTTTATTCGCGCCAAAAAGCCGTCAACGTCAAATTCTTCATATTGTCTGTTGTACAAAAAATCCAGCACTACAATGCTTTTCTCGGTTTGCGCATAGTCCTTGTAGCCTGTTGCCGAGGTGAACGAAGTTGCGTCCCAATAGGTGTTGTTCATTTGTATTCCCTCGTAGTTGTTGGCGGCGCCTTTGAAAATTACCATTTGGCTGTCAATGATATTTATTTTTTTTAGCCATGTAACGGCGCATGACAACAATATGCTCTCTTCCACAACACGTATCTTGCAAAGTTCGTAGGCTTTCTCTTTGTTACCTGATATGTTTTTTGAGTAGATGCATTTGATGTCGCCCGCGAAATTATAGTTGGCGTAATCCAAAAGTTTTAAATCGTCGAGAATGTCTTTAATGGTCAAAACCTTTGAGTTACCTGTTGTTTTACAACCGGAAATCTTGTAAAGTTCGTTTAAAGTCATCATTCCGTCGTTTAAACGCAAAGCGGTGATAACACGAAATAACGTGGGTTTGTGTTCCTTGATTAAGGGAATTAGTATTTCATAGCTGAGACTTTTGTCAGCGCTGAAATAGGCGTATTGATTGTTTCCGAAAGTCATGGGAGCGCTGGAATTTATAAGACCCTTTTTGGATGCATTGGATATGATTTTTCTTATGTTTGTTTCATTGCATTGCGGAAACTCTTTTTTAATAGCGGAAATAAGTCTGGTGCTGAGTTCTGCCGACTTTCCGTATAAATATTTTTTGACGAATTTTTCATGTACTTGTGCCATTTCACACCGCCCATATATAAATTAATTATATAATAACACACATAGTTTTTTATTTCAATACAAAACCGCATATTTAAGGCAATAATTTTTTTAAAGCCAACAAAAAAGCTTCGAAAATTTCACACTGATTTTTTACATCGGTTTCGGCTTTTGGGCAAATAAGATTTTTGCGAATATAAAAAACGCATGTTACAGTATTTTTACATTTTGTCCGTAGGGCGCCGTTTGACATTTTTTGCACATTTTTTGTGATAGAATTCAAGAAAAACGGGATGTGATAAAATGAAAAGAATTGCTGTTATATTTGCGTTGTTGCTCGCTTTTTTACTTACCGGTTGCAACGACGAGCAATCTTATGACAATAACGCGAAAACGAACGAAATATGCGACCTTAAAGTGCATTTTATTTCTTTGGAAAACGGCGAGTGCACCTTTGCCGAGCTCCCGAACGGCGAATACATGCTTATAGATTGCGGGGCAAACAAAGATTTTCCATATGTGTATGAATATTTGAAAAATAAAAACGTGAGCATAATAGATTACCTTGTGGTTTCTTCATTTGATGAGGCTCATGCCGGAGGTGCCGAAAAACTAATCCAGTCTTTTCAAATAAATGATGTGTATATTTCTGAGCGCGCGAAAAATATAAATCTTTTTAATGTTGCCATATCTGCCGCACACAGTACAAAATGCAATGTGGAATTTGTTGGCGGAGGAGGTGAGGTTTTAGATGAGGGGAGGCTTTGCCTGTCGTTTGTGTCGCCTATAAGCGACTATGAAAAAACAGAGGATTACGTTTTGACTTTGATGATTTCTTTCGGAGAAAATTCAATTCTTTTGACAGGCGATTGCGGAGAAAGTGCGCAAAACGACATGGCAGAATATGTTGATAACTACCTTAAGTCAGATGTTATAAAAGTGTCGGGTTGCCTTTCACCGGCATTTTTGCAAAAAGTAAATCCAAAAATCGCTTTTGTGCAATTGCGATTGGCTGTTTGGTAGACGATGCGATTGTAGATGTGGAGAATGTG
>CAZSIY010000244.1:0-2416 GCA_964606825.1 uncultured Oscillospiraceae bacterium
ACCGGTTTATCAACACCATACGCCTTTTCGTTTAGCGTGTATATTTTGCCGGCGTATTTCGGATATGTGCTTTTAAGCGCCATTTTGTGTGATGAGGTCATTGTAAGTATCAAATCAGCCTCGCTTACATCTTGAACGCCGATTTGCGAGGAAAAATGTAAAAAATCATTTATTCCCATGTTTTTGAGGGAGTTTACCGCTTTTGGATTTATCGGCTCTTCGAAAAACACATTTGTTCCTTTCGAAAAAGCACAGTGCGGCAAATTATTCTTTTTTGAAAATGTATTGAAAATCGCTTCCGCCATAGGGCTTCTGCAAGTATTTCCGGTACAAACAAACAATATACGCATAACTCATACCTCTGTAATATTATTTCCCGCCGCTTTATAAAGCCTGTTTCTCACAGCATCGCCTATGCCGCCTTCGTTTGAAAACTCGGCATAAATCTTACTTACGCCGTACTCGTCAAAAACTCTCAAGTTGTAAAATAATTTTGCGGCATATTCGCTCATGTTGTTTCCGGCGGAAAGTACACAAACTGCGTTTTCGTAATCTCCGCCTTTGTATGTCATAACGCTTGCGTTTTCCTCGTTTTTCAAGTGATTATTTATATAGGCGCGAACGTTTTCCTTTTCGCCCATCACAACTTCAACGTCGGCTTTTGGGGAATAGTGTTTGTACTTCATTCCCGGACATTTCGGCCTTTGCGCAGAATTTGACAAACCTTTATCCATTACGGCATTGGGAAGAAATTCCCTCACGTCATCAAGCGTTATACCGCCCGGACGAAGTATTGTGGGAATATTTCCTGTCATATCAATAACAGTGGACTCAAGACCTATAAGAGAATTTTCGCCGTCTATAATATAATCGACTCTGCCGTTCAAATCGTCAATTACATGCTTGCAAACGGTAGGACTCGGACTGCCCGATAAATTCGCCGACGGCGCGGCAACGTACACACCACTTTGTTTTATAAGTTTTTGAGCCGTGATGTTTGAAGGAAAACGAACCGCCACAGTATTTAACCCCCCCGTCACGCGAAGGTGAACTTTGTCGGATTTTGGAAATATTATTGTAAGCGGACCCGGCCAAAATTTGTCAATTAATTTTATTGCGTCATCAGACACTTCGGAAACCAAATAATCCAAATCGGAAACATCCGCAATGTGGACAATCAAAGGATTGTCGCTCGGCCTTCCTTTTGCTTTGTAAATTTTATCTATGGCGTCGTCATTGAACGCATCACCGCCGAGACCATAAACCGTTTCTGTGGGGAAAACCACAGTTCCACCGTTTTTAAGGCATTTGGCGGCATCGATAATATCGTCACTGCTTACGATTTTTGTCATTTGACATCACTCGCTTTTAATTTTTCGCTTTGGTCAGAGGTTATAAGTGCGTCGATTATTTCATCTAAATCACCGTTTAAGACTGAGTCGAGCCTGTGAAGCGTAAGACCTATTCTGTGGTCGGTAACTCTTCCTTGAGGGAAGTTGTACGTTCTTATGCGCTCACTGCGGTCGCCCGTGCCTACCTGGCTTTTTCTTTCGGCACTTATAGCATCGTTTTGTTGCTGAATAAATATGTCGTAAACTCTCGAGCGAAGTATCTTCATAGCTTTATCTTTGTTTTTATGCTGTGATTTTTCGTCCTGGCAAGATACCACAACTCCCGTGGGAATATGGGTAATGCGAACAGCCGAGTCGGTTGTGTTTACGCACTGACCACCGGGGCCTCCGGCTCTGAAAACATCTATACGTAAGTCGTTTTGATTGATTTCTACTTCCACGTCTTCAACTTCCGGCAAAACGGCAACCGTAACGGTAGATGTATGTATTCTTCCGCCGGATTCTGTGGAGGGTATTCTCTGAACTCGGTGCACGCCGCTTTCGAATTTCAAACGGCTATAAGCACCAGCGCCGTTTATGGCAAAGGAAACTTCTTTGTAGCCGCCGATATCAGTGGCATTTGCACTTAAAAGCTCAACTTTCCAACGCTTTGTTTCCGCGTACATGGAATACATTCTCAAAAGATCCGAAGCAAAAAGTGCCGCTTCGTCGCCGCCGGCGCCGCCTCTTATCTCCACGATAACGTTTTTCTCGTCGTTGGGGTCTTTGGGCAAAAGAAGGATTTTCAGTTCGTCACTCACTCTCTCAATACCCGCTTTGCTCTCGTCGATTTCGGCTTCGATCATATTTTTCTCTTCTTTGTCAAGCTCGCCGGAAGAGAGCATTTCTTTGGCTTCTTCAATGTTTCCGAGAAGAGCCTTGTATTCTCTGTATTTATTTACAATGGGAGTTATATCGCTGTGTTCTTTGCACAATTTGCGCCAAAGTTCCTGGTCTGCGATTATCTCGGGGTCGCTTATTTTTGCCTCGAGTTCTCCAAAGCGTTCTTCAATAAATGATAACTT